>NZ_CBFHNM010000008.1:0-142602 GCF_965657255.1 Nonlabens sp. | reverse complement strand
GGCTGTAACAAACATCTGTATTTACTCAATAAATCAAAAGCACCTTTAAATTTAATTTAAAGGTGCTTTTTTATGGGTTTCATTTTTCCCTAGAAAACTTAAAACTACAAGTTACATAAATAGAAATTTATAATAAGTAGGAAATCGTGATTACTTTAATGCATCCATTTTCTTTGCAATTTCATCTGCTTGGGCAAAAGCTTTATCGCTTGCAGTACGGTCTGTAGTAGAAAGTCTGTGGTAATCTTTCATAAGTTTTTGATATTGCTCTTGCAATTTTTCTAACTCACTTTTCTTTTTAAATAATCCGAACATGGTTGTTTTTTTAGGTGGTCGTTAAGGTAGTTTTTTACTTTCTCAAATATCACTTCAATCCATTATTTCCTTCCAGCTGAAGAAAAAAAGTGCTGAAGTCACGGCGATTTACACAAAGGGTTTGGCGCGATGCTAATAACAAAAAGAAACATTCATTTTTTAAATATGTATAGATGCAGACTTAAGTCCGTATTTATGAATAAAATACTATGTAAATAATGATCATGGTGCAAATTAATAGTCGTCCACTTATTATGAATAAGTCTTGCTTTTTTGACTCTTCTTTTAAATATTACTCCTTTTAATACTCACTGCATTTGCAAACCATTGAAACGCAAAAAAGCTTATCAAAAAAGCGGTAACAAAATCGTTAGCTATATCACCAGTAGTAAAACTTAAGTATAAAGCAATAGTTGCAATTACAGTCATGATTCCAGCTGCCAGTGGCATCATGAATATAGGTTTTGTTTCTTGATAAAACATACTCCATGGAATCATTAAAATCAAGCCTGCAATCGCAACCATAAGAAATCTAAAATCATTTAAAGTAAAATAAGCTGCAATTCCTAATAAAGAAATACTGACACATACAGCTATAAAAACAACTGCCTTTTTTTGCTTCTCACTTAATAAGAATTTTGCATAGGAGTTAAAACTGAAAAGCAATTGAGACAGCGGTCCAATTACCCATGTGCTTATCGCTACCAAAGCCAATAAAATAACCACTGGCGTAAGAAAAGGAGATAGTGCAGGAACATTTTCTGCCACATAACTTAATCCTTGCATTCCTAAATAAAAGCCGATGATAAAATACCACTGGTACTTTGCACCCATATTACCTAACCAAAACTGATATTTTAAAAACCAACGATATATAAAATAACGGGCCTGTAATGCTTGCATCATTCCCGCCTGTGCATAAGAATTGTTGGGGTTGTAGCGCAGCGATTCCTTGAAATGCTCTAAAGCAGCTTTGTGCTCGCCCATTTCTAGCTTGTTCCAGCCATAGTTTGCGTGAGTATTAGAATCTTCTGGGTTTTCTCCCAGCGCACCTTTTAGTGTTTCTTCAGCTTCAGCTCTTTTATTTTGTTTTAATTGCGCTGTTCCTTTTGTATTAAGTGCTAGTAAATTTTCTGGATCTAAAGAAAGTGCTTTTTCTGCAAGCGATTCTGCTTCTTTATACCGCTTTCGCGAAAGCGAGACATGCCCCAATATCGCATAATTTTGTGGCTCCTGCGGATTCAAATTTATCGCCTGTCGTAGCAAGTCCTCTGCCTCATCATAACGTTCTACGTCCAGCATAATCCTTGCTTTTGTAGCAAATAAAATATCCATAGACGGTGCCATTCCTATAGCAATATCAATGAAGTGTTTTGCTTTTTTAGGATCGTCTTGAGATAGATTAACTTCAGCAAGTAAATGCAAGCAATAAATGTTATTGGGATCTTGCGTAAGTGCTTGATTCAATAATTCTTCAGCTTGTGAAAAGCGTTTTTGCTGGTATAGCAAATAGGCTCTTTCATATATCGCGTCTACCATTATTTTTTAAGTTTCAAATAATGAAGGATATCGTCATAAAGTCCCGACTGATTTGCATAGACTGCAAAATTCTTTGCTGTAGTAAACCATTCTTTAGTACTAGGTTTATGCTGTTTCAAAGATTTTAAAAGATTTTTTGTAGTTAGCGGTTGTGGCATCCCTGATTGAATAGCTTCTTCTAGCTTATTTTCAATAGCGATATCAATGACTGCTTCTATATCTGCTCCAGAATACTCTGGTGCCTTCTTTGCTAGCGTTTTGGTGTCAATATCTTTAGTAGGCTTTTCTTCAAGCTTTAAATCAAAAATGGCTTCACGAGCCGGCGCGTCTGGTGGCGGCACAAAAAGTATGCGATCAAACCTTCCTGGACGACGGAAAGCTGTATCCAGATGCCAAGGCATGTTAGTAGCTCCTAGAATCAATAAACCTTCATTGTCATTAGAAATTCCATCCAGTTCTTGTAAAAACTGATTGATCAAATTTTTACCAGCACTTTGTTTCATATCGCTACGGCTTGCACCTAACGCATCAATTTCATCAATGAAAAGAACGCATGGCGTATTATTTCTAGCCACTTCAAAAATGCGGTGCAAATTCTTTTCAGAATTACCGATCCACATATCTAGAATATCATTGAGACTCAACGATATAAATTTTGCATTGATTTGTCCAGCAGTAGCTTTTGCGATGTAGGTTTTACCGCATCCTGGTGGACCATAAAGTAGAATTCCACCACCTATTTTCTTGCCATAAGCTTTATAAATTTCTGGATGGAGTAGTGGTTGCACGATTTTTAAATCGATCTCGCGCTTCACGTTTTCCATTCCGCCTACATCCTTAAAACTGATTTCTGGTTTTTCTATGAAAACACTAGATTCATTGAAACCATCGTCATAATCATCTTCATACTCGTCTTCATCTTCATCATATCCATCAGGACCGTTTGATGGCATTCTTAATTGTTTGTCCAGCTCGTCATCACTGAAATCTGGATGGTATTTTAATAAATCTTGATAGGCATCAATAGCCTGCTCGGTATCATTAGACCTTACTAAAGACCGTGTGTAGAACAAATGTGTATCTAGATCTTTATTTCCTTCTTGAATCAGGCTTTCTAAGATTACAATTGCCTTAGAATAATTCTTCTGTTTATAAGATATAAGCGCAAGTCCTATTCTTGCTTTAGGCTCTGCTTTGTATTGTAATATAATTTCATATTCTTCTTCTGCTTCTTCGAGCATGTTTGCTAGACGTAGCGATTCTGCAAGATGCAATCTCAATGGAATATTATCTGGAGAAAACTCCAGCGCTTCACGTAAATTTTGAATAGTCTTATCGTCCATTTATGTTGTTAATTTTTATTCCGCGCTTGATGCGGTATCTGCTTTTATCTTTCTCAATTTAAGTTCAAAACCTGTGAGGTTGGCTTAAATAATTTTATTCTGTACATCCAAACTTTCATCAACGACAAAAGCTCACAAGTTAATCTATCATTATTTTCTAAACTTCAATATTCCTTGCTCTTTAATCGATATTTGATATTCAATTTTAGACTTTCCTCTATATTCTTTATTATTATGGTGCAGCGGTCTTTTCTTTAAACATCAAATCTCCAAGCTACAAATCTAGATTCTTTGTTTCCAGTAGTCATTACTACTACTTTAGATTCTGCACCTAGTTTTTCTAATTGTTTAAGAGGCTTTTTTAAGTTTTGCTTTCGCGAAAGCAAGCAGGTAAACCATCCTACCTGATTTTTAAAAGCAACAGATTCTTTAATCATTCTTTTAATAAATAAGGCTTCTCCACCGTTACACCAAAGCTCGTGCGCGTGACCAGCAAAATTGCGACGTTCTTCATACGTACCCAGTTTTCTTTGCTTATCCATATTTGCCTTTACTGCTTCTTCTTCACTAGCATAGAATGGTGGATTACACATCGTGAAATCATAGTTCTCGCCTTCTCGTATCACACTTTTCAAGATATTACCTCTATCTACTTGATGACGTATTTCTATCGCGTCGTTTTTAAGCGTATTCTTTTTTGCAAAGGCAACGCTTTCATCTATTACGTCACAACCCACCATTTTCCAATCATAGATGTTATTCCCTAAAATAGGATAGATAGCGCTCGCACCACAGCCTATGTCTAGTCCCTTTTTCTCACCTTTCCCTACAAGATCTGAAATATGATGAATATAGTCTGCACGGCCAGGAATAGGAGGATACAGTGAGCCTTCTGGTAAACGCCAGTATTTAATTTTATAATGATGTTTTAATAGAGCGGTGTTGAATTCTAGAATGGAAGCGGCATCACTAAAGTTTATTGTAACATCACCAGTAGGACTTTGTACGAGATGTTTTGCTAATTCAGGATGTGTAGCGGTTAATTTTTGAAAATCATAACCGTATCTATGTATATTTCTTAAATGCATGTTGCAAAGATACCGTTAAGTAAAATCATATTTAAATACATAAACTTAAATCTAACTCTAAAATAAAAGGTAGATCAAAAGAAAATAAGTAATGCTGTTATACCTAAATAGCGATTTCTTCTCTATGCAACTGATCATAAGAATAACGTACCTTTGCAAAAAATTTCAAGTATGAAACCCTTTGCAGATCTGAACCTTAAAACACCGTTGAGAAACAGTATTGAAGAGCTAGGTTTTGAAACCATGACACCTATACAGGAACAGGCTTTTCCAGTCATTCTTTCTGGTCGCGATATGATAGGTATTGCACAAACAGGTACTGGTAAAACATTGGGTTATATGTTACCCTTGCTTCATGAATTGAAGTTTGCAAAACTGGACGATCCTAGAGTGCTGGTTCTTGTTCCAACTCGCGAGCTTGTAGTTCAAGTGACTCAAAATATTGAGGAATATTCTAAATACATGAACTTACGTGTGTTAGGTATTTATGGAGGGACTAATATCAATACACAAAAAAGAGCCTATGCAGAAGGTGTAGATATACTAGTGGCAACGCCAGGTAGGTTATACGATTTGATCATCGCGCAAACCGTAAATTTCAAGAACTGTAAAAAGGTAGTTATTGATGAAGTGGATGTGATGCTGGATTTAGGGTTTAGATTCCAGCTGACTAATATTTTTGATCATTTACCTAATCGTCGTCAGAATATCATGTTCTCTGCAACGATGACAGATCAAATCGAGGATTTTATTGTTGCTTATTTCAAAAATCCAGATAAGATTTCTATTGCTGTTTCTGGAACAAGATTAGAAAATATAGAACAATCTTGTTATGAAGTAAAGAACTTTTACACCAAGGCAAATTTACTTATGCACCTGATCAGTGATACAGAAAAGTTTCATAAGGTACTTGTATTTGTAGGAAATAAAAAAAGTGCTGATAGATTACAAGAAGTAATGAGCCCGCATTATGGTGGTGAAGTTTCTGTGATTCACTCCAATAAAACGCAAAATTATAGATTGCGTTCTATCGAACTTTTTGACAGTGGTGATAGTCGTATTCTCGTATCTACAGATGTTATGGCACGTGGATTAGATTTAGACAAAATCTCACATGTTATTAATCTGGACGTTCCAGCTTTTCCAGAAAATTACATGCACCGAATAGGTAGAACTGGTCGTGCAGAGGAAAAAGGTCGATCTATTTTATTCTATACTGAAAAAGAAAAGGATAATAAAGATAGAATTGAGGCATTGATGGGTTACAAAATCCCTGAATTAGAATTTCCTGAAGAGGTAGATATCTCAAATCAAAAGACACCAGAGGAAAAAACAGTGGTTAAAGAAATATTTAATCCGCATAAGCAGATAGAAGAGGAGCGAGGTGCTGCTTTTCATGAAAAGAGTGAAAAGAATTCTAAAACTAATGAAGGTGGAAGTTATAGAAGAATCATAGCTCAAAAGTATAAAAAGCCCAAAACACGAGGCGACAAAGGAGCAAATAGGAGAAGGAAGAAATAGAATCTATTACATATTAAAAAAGCCATTTGAGATTTTCTTCTCAAATGGCTTTCTTTATTTAAAAGATTAAAAACAGCTTATAATTACTCGATTACAGTAGTTGTTTTAGTCTTCATATCTATTTTCATTTCTTGAGGCATCATTTCAGATTTTTCAATAGTCATGTTTCCATCCAGTTGCTGTTCTACTTTGGCTTTTTGAATCCAGCCTGTTTTTCTATTTAAAGTATAAGTTGCAGTAAGAGGTCCAGCAAGATTTACATTTGCATTCAATCCCATTGTTTCCATTTTTGAACCTTCTGGTGTTTTTATAGTGGCATTTGCACTGATGGTATAGAAATCTTCTGTAGCGCTTTCTAATTTGTATGTGGTAGCTGTTTCTAGCTCGATAACAGAATTAATGGTTACTGTATTATTCCAAGTATCACCAACAGAAACTGCATTCTTAGGTAAAATTTGAGTCAATAAATTATAGCTGGACATTTGTTTTTCAGTACTCATTTCTGCTTTCATTGCACCTTCAATCTGTGCTAATTGCATCGCAGGCATATCAATATCTTTAGTCATATTTTCTATTTGAGCACTGTTGTCTAGACTTAAGATTTCTCCTTGTTTATTCATAGTAATCTTTATAGGGAACTCTATCATGTTACTAAATAATTTGTTCATAGGGTTTGCTTGTCCACCGTCAGAGTCCATTTCCTGACTTCCCATAGCGGTTTTGGTAGTATTAGACATCTTATTGATTTTTACATCAATGTAGTAAATACCGTCTATAATGTCAGTTACAATAAAATCAGATTCAGTAACTACTTTAGTAGTGATATCCTGTGGCATTCCATTAATCACTTGATTCTGTACACTAGTCATTACCTGATTTTGAGGGTAAACGCCTCCTTTTTCTAGGTTGTAAACGATTTTGTTTTGTGCACTAACTATCACGCTACTGCAAAAGGCAATAAGTAAAATAATTTTTTTCATGTTGGTGTTTTAGGCTACTAATATAGTGTTAGAACCTAGTTGGAATTTTGCATTTAACGTTAATGTAACTTTTGATAAATGGTAAAAATTTAGAATATCCTACTTTTGTACAAATTTTAAGATTTGAAGAGCCTTTTATTGTTCGTTTTTGTAGTTTTTTGTTCCGCTTTTGCGAAAGCGCAGTCCGTCAACACCGCTTATCTATGTTTAAGTAATGGAGATGTCGTTCTAGCAGATTTAAGTAACTGCAGCTCTACGGTTGTCGCCACCAATGGTCAATCTATGTTTGACATTGCCGAAGGTGATACTGCAGATACTCTTTACGGTATAAGAAATAATGATCTTTTTTTAATTGATTTAAACACGGGAAACTTTACGCTTTTAGGAAGCTTAAACGTAATCGGATTTAATGGTAGCTTTAGAGTAGATTCATTAGTTAAAGAAAGTACTGGTGTTTTATTAGGTGTCAATAAAAACGGTAATGGGGAATTATTTAGAATTAATGTAGGCAATTTAACGGCAACAAATCTGGGTGCTACAGGTTTCAATAGTGCTGGAGATTTAACTTACTTTCAAGGAGATTTGTATTTAAGTGCAGAGAATAACGAACTGGTGCTAGTTAATGTAAATAATCCTGCTGCGTCCAGTTTTGTAGGAAGCATGGCAAGTTCTGGGTTTAATAATGTTTTTGGGGTCGTAACTATTATTACTGCAGATCCTTGTGCGGCAAACCCTAATATAGAACTGGTAGCCACTGGAGGACGCACTACAAAATTTGTAAATGCAGCTACTGGTGGGACATCAAATAACTGTACAAATCTTACTAGTTTTGATATTTTCGGTGCGGCTGAGGTTACATCTGATATCATCTGTTCAATTGATTTAGAAATTGAAGATTCTAATGGAAGTAATGCTCCAGAATATTGTTCTAACGGTACTACAACACTTAGTACTACTGTAGATCCTGCAACGCCTATAGGTGTTTACAGTTATGAATGGAGTATTCAAGGACAGCCTGGTGTGGTGGGAACCAGTGCTATTTTACCTATCAATATCAATACGACTACAACATATAATTGTGTGGTAACAGATTCTGGTAGAGCGGCACCAGATAATATAGCTGTGCAAAGCATAACCGTTACTGTATTTCAAGATCCTGTATGGAATCCTATAGGAAACATAATCGCATATCAAACTTATACGTTGCCTGCGATAACTGGCACAAATATCCCTGGAAATAGTGCGTTTTATGATAATCCTACTTATACAGGAACAGCATTGAACCCTGGAGATATTATCGATGATTCTATGTTCATGACTAATCCAGCAACGATTTATGTTTATGGTATAGATCAAAATGGTTGCGAGCTAGAAGAGCAGTTTACTATTGAATTTGTAGATGTGCAAGTAACTATCACACCAGGTGGTATTCAGGAAATCTGTGAAGGTGATATGGTAACGCTTATCGCAACACCTAGTCCAACAAATGCTTACGGAAACTATACCTATAACTGGACAGATTCTCAAAATACGGTTTATCCTAATACAGCATCCATTACGTTTACAGCAACCGTAGATACAACTGTTGCTGTAACAGTTAATGATACAGGAATAGAGAATGGGTTTAGTATGGGATTTGATATAACAGATTTTACCGTATTGAGACCTGTAAATCTAGCTGGTTTAACAGATCAAAACGCTACAGGAACGTATACATTTCCACCTATTTTTGGCACAGGGCTTACTGGAGGCGAGCGTTACTATACGCAACCTAACGGTATGGGAACTGCCTACGATCCAGGTGACGTTGTTAATGCATCTGACTTTAGTTCTCTGCCAGTACAATTGTATACATACGATGATAATGGCTCTTGTGACGACCAAGAGAGTTTCTTCTTAAACTTTGATATGCCTGCACCTCTTACTTTGACGATGAGTGCTTCTAATGATAATTTTTGTGCAGGATTTGAAGATGGAATAGGAGAAAGTACCATTTTAATGGCTTTGGTAAATCCAGGAATACCTGAAGGTACTTTTATCTATGAGTGGACTGTTCAAGGCAGTACTACGGTTATTGGAAATATGGACTTTTTAGAAATATCGCCATTGGATAGCACAATCTACGAGTGTACCGTGACCGATACTGGAAGATCAGTAGATAATACGGTTACTGAAAGCATCTCGATCACTGTTCTTCCAGCACCAGTTTTAGATGTTATAAATAATCAGAATGGCATTCAATCCTTTACATTTCCGCCTTTGATGGGAACAGGTTTAAGTGGTAATGAGATGTACTTTACACAACCTAATGGTATGGGAGATTCATTTAATCCAAGCGATAGATTATTATTTTCAGACTTTAATAGTTATCCAGTCACACTTTACGCATATGATGTAAATACAAACGGTTGTGAAGATCAGGTAAGTTTTCAACTCATAATAACAGAAACTGCTATTTTACCAGAGCCTGAAAGCCCTTTATTTATTGTGCCGCAATATATGACGCCTAACAATGATGGTTTTCATGATTTTTGGCAAATAGAAGTATTACAGCCAGATTTAGTTATTAGTAATTTTTATATTTTTGACCGTTATGGAAAGCTGTTGAAGCAAGTTTCTAATGATGGTCCTGGATGGGACGCCACTTATAATAACCAACCATTACCATCCTCTACCTATTGGTATAGTTTTGAATATTTTTACGAAGGAGAATTGAATCAACAAGAAGGCTTTTTTGCGGTCAAACGATAAATTTTTTCATACTTGTTGCTTTTTTCGCTTTCGCGAAAGCGAGATATTCATTCATCATAACACTAATTAACACTTAACTGCTTAAAAGTGGTCTAATAGTTGAAAACTGATAGACAAATATGTCCAAAAGTGTAAATGGACTTAACTATATTGCACACTTTAATTTAAAGAAAAAATGAAAAAATTATTTTTAGTATTATTCCTAGTAGCAGGAACAGCAATCGCACAAACTGGTTATGTAGCTTCAGAAGGTCTTTTACAATCCATGCCAGAATTTCAAGTGGCACAAGGAGAGATTAATAAACTAGCTACTTCATTAGATAATGACGCTAAAAAAGCAGAAACTAATGCTAGAGAAAAAATGGCTGGTCTTCAACAGAAAGTTCAAGAGTTATCTCAAACAGCAACAGATGAGGCCGCTTTTAATAAAGAAGTGGAAATTTACAAATCTCAAGCTGCTGCTATAGAAAGTGAATTGATCAATAGTAAAAAATTAGCCGAGTTAAAGCTAGGTGAAATGCAAAATAAATTAATGGGTCCTATAACTAAAAAGCTTAATGAAGCAATTAAAAAAGTGGCATTAGCAAGAGGTTATAAAGTAATTGTAGATATTAATGCGGTTGCATATGCTACAGAAGATACCAATATAAGTCAAGACGTTGCTAAAGAATTAGGTATTCCTTTACCTACCGAAGGACAAGAGTAAACCACCTTATTTTTAAAATCAAAAGAGCCTTGAAAGAGGCTCTTTTTTTATGCCCTTGTTTTAAATAAAATGTTAAAATTTCAATATACATAAACAAGGCTTATGTAGATCATTATATTTGTTTATGATTGATCAAAAGCAATCTTATATTTAATGGTAAGTAATTCAAATCAGAACATTTTAATGTTATGCACAAGTGTAATGCTTGTATGTATTTTGCTTATCTGCCAGCCTATTGTTGAAACGTGCTTAAAGCTAGACGACACTATTTCATTAATCGAATTAGATCTAGATGTTGAGAATGAACTAGAAGAAAGTAGTCTTCAAGAATGGGAAAAAGTCTTGAACTATAGAGTTATCCATCAACTAGTCTTAATTGAAGACGAAGAGAACTTAAATAGTGCTAATGTTTTTATTAAAAAACATTGGGAAAACCACTCTCAAGATATATTTATTCATCCTCCAGAGTACCGTTCTTAAAATTTATCTCTTAAATTTTAAGTTATCCAATTTTTCATTTTTTTTCATTTTCTGACTCCTACCAGTTAGAAACAAAAGTCCCTATTCATTTTGGAACACCAACAGTTTATGAATTCTTCAAATCCATTTAGAAATTTAAAAAAAGATATTCCGGCTAGTATAGTCGTTTTCTTTGTCGCATTACCACTTTGTTTAGGAATAGCTTTAGCTAGTGGAGCACCACCATTTGCTGGTTTAATAGCAGGTATAATAGGTGGTATTGTTGTAGGTTCATTGAGTAACTCTCAATTAGGAGTAAGTGGACCAGCAGCTGGTCTTGCTGCTATAGTTGCCATTGCAATAACAGATTTAGGAGGTTTTGAAATTTTTCTAGTATCCGTTGTAGTAGCAGGTTTTATTCAAATCATTTTTGGTTTCTTAAAGTTAGGAATCATAGGTTACTATTTTCCGTCTTCTGTGATTAAAGGAATGTTAACTGGAATAGGTATCATTATTTTTTTAAAACAAATCCCACATTTTTTTGGATTAGATAAAGATCCAGAAGGTGATTGGGACTTTTTTCAAGTAGACGGTGAAACTACTTTTAGTGAAATTTTAAATATAGGTGAGTTCATAAGTCCAGGAGCGACTCTTATAGGATGTATTGCTATAGCCATTTTATTAATTTGGAGCAATCTATTAAGTGGTAAGGCAAAGATCTTTGAAATAATTCAAGGTCCACTTGTAGCAGTTGTAGTAGGTATTTTTTATTACGTTTTCACCATGGATACAGATTACTGGAGTATTTCAGGTGAACATTTAGTAAATGTGCCTATCCCAGAAAGTTTAGACATGTTTATAGGTCAATTTTCTTTTCCCGACTTTAGTCAGATAGGTAATGTAGATGTGATTATTACAGGTTTTACTATTGCCATTGTAGCTGCCTTAGAAACATTGTTATGTGTTGAAGCGACAGATAAATTAGATCCACTTAAAAGAGTAACACCTACTAATAGAGAGCTGGTTGCCCAAGGAGTTGGTAATGTTGCATCTGGGATGATAGGTGGGCTTCCTATAACCCAAGTTATTGTTAGAAGTAGCGCAAATATCCAGTCTGGTGGTAGAACTAAAATGAGTGCTATTCTTCATGGTTTCCTGTTATTAGCTTCTGTAATTCTTATTCCTACACTTATGAATAAGATTCCGCTTTCAGTTCTTGCGGCAATACTTTTAATTGTAGGATATAAATTAGCCAAACCTTCTCTTTTTAAAGAAATGTGGAACGCTGGATGGCGACAGTTCATACCATTTATTGTTACTGTATTATTGCTTCAAATTAACTTTCTATTAGGTGTAGGCGTTGGTCTTGCAATAGGAATAGTCATTACTCTTTTTCAAAGTTATCAAAACTCTCACTTTTTGCATGCGGTAGAAAGTGATGACTCTGGAAAACATGAAGTTAAAATGGTACTAGCAGAAGAAGTTACCTTTTTTAATAAAGCAACTATACTTAAAGAGTTGGATGCTTTACCTAGAAAGACTTATCTTGAATTAGATGTAAGAAAAACGACTTACCTAGATCATGATGTCATTGAAATTCTAGATGATTTTAGAGAAAAGGCGATTAATAGAGAAATTAATATTAAGCTTATTTCAACTAGAGGAGTTGTAGAAAACCCTGATAGTTTTACAGAGTTCTTCAAGTTAAGACCACAAGAAGATTCATTCAATTTTTAAAAATAAACAGATGAAAGTACATACTAAAGAATCACAATCTACCATGACACCTAAAAAGGCTGTAGCTTTTTTACAAGAAGGAAATGAGAGATTTCAAAATAATTTAAAAGCTAACAGAAATTTATTACAGCAAATTAATGATACTCGCGATGGACAATTTCCATTTGCGACAATTTTAAGTTGCATTGATTCTAGAGTATCTGCAGAGCTAGTTTTTGATCAAGGACTAGGGGATATATTCAGTGTGCGTATAGCAGGAAACTTTGTGAATGAAGATATTTTAGGAAGTATGGAGTTTGCGTGTAAACTCGCTGGTACAAAACTTATTGTTGTTTTAGGTCACACTAGCTGTGGTGCCATTAAGGGAGCTTGTGATCATGCAAGATTAGGTAATCTTACTAAGTTGATTGAAAAAATAGAACCGGCAGTTTATGCGGTCGAAGAACCTAAGGATGAAGCAGTACGTAATTCAAAAAACCTAGAATTTGTAGATGCAGTATCTGCTAAAAACGTAGAGCTTACTATTCAAAGGATCAGAAGAGAAAGTCCAGTCTTGAAAGAATTAGAAGATGATGGAGAAATAAAAATAGTAGGAGCTATGTATGATATTTCAAATGGTGCTGTAGAGTTTTATTCATAAGAATCATCTACAGACTGTCTTTATCATTGATTTTAAAGCTTTCTAAATTTTGACATGCGGTTTCATAACCTTTTAGAAAAATTTCTTTTAAGGCCTTAAAGTTGAATAAACCATAAGGATATAATTCGGGCTCAATCAACAAATCACATTGGGCAAATTTTATTTTGTCTTGATGGTATTGATTGATAGCATAAGCTCTACTTGCTACATCATAGGAGTGTTTAAGCTTGCGATTTTTAAGGTCTACTTTATTAACATAACTGCCTATTTTAATATCACAATCATCTAATAAGTCGACAGGAAAATTGTTGATTACACCACCGTCGACATAGGTGTTTCCATTTATGTCTACCGGTGTAAATATTCCTGGGAAAGCAGCACTGGCTAGAATAGATAAATACAGTTCTCCTTCTTTAAAGACTTTTAATTCTCCAGTGTTGAGGTCTGTTGCGGTCACTGTAAGAGGTATATTCAAAGATTCAAAGCTATCTTCAGGAATATAAAGTGAAAGTTGGTCTGTGAAGATTGAAGAATTGATAAAACCAGCTTGTCTAAAGGCAAACTTTTTAGGATGAAATAGGTTAGAGGTTTCAAAAAATTCAAAGATATTGTCAATAGTGATTCCTTTTGCGTAAAGAGCACCAACTAGTGCTCCAGCGCTTGTGCCAGTAATTTGATTTATACTTATCTCATGTTCTTGTAGTGCTTTGATTACTCCAGCATGGGCAATACCTCTAACGCCACCACCAGAAAGAGCTAAACCTGTTTTCATTTTATTGATCCTTTTTAACTGTTGTTATTTGCTCTTCTTTTTTAATTAATAGATAATATCCATTGACTAGTAGGATACCTACATTTGTAATGATAATCGGTAAATTAGGAGTGTCAAACAAGAAACCATAAAGGATAAATAAAGCACAACCTACAGAGTTTACGATGCGTAAAGTATTGATGTTCTTCATGAAAAAAGCAAGTAAAACTACTAAACTTGCTGCATAACCTACTAGATCTAAAGTTTCTGTACCGAATTCCATATGTGTTTTTTAGAGCCTGCAATATTACCGATTATTCATCAAATCAATAGGTAATCTAGTTTTAATATTTTTTTGAAAAGAGGATAGTATCGTTTTCTAGCTAGATAAAATGAGCATAAACTAAGGAAATTTGCGTGAAACAGTTTCTGACTAATAACTATATCTTTATTAATCTAAGAAGGTATATAATTTAATAATTCAGTTTATGAAAATAGTGAACTGCTTATTAATGATTAAATTTGTTTTTTAAACAAGCATTTGCCTTATGTATCAATATGTAAAATCTCTACACCTCATTTTTGTCATCACTTGGTTTGCTGGTCTTTTTTATATTCCTAGGTTGTTTGTTTATCAAATAGAAGCACACTTAAAAGCTGAACCTGAAAAGAGTATTTTACTTAAACAATTAAAAATAATGACCAGCAGGTTGTGGTATATTATCACGTGGCCTAGTGCGATCCTTGCTACTGTATTTGCAGTTTGGTTACTTGTTCTTAATCCTTACTGGTTACAAGCTTCTTGGATGCATGTTAAATTAGGTTTTGTGGTTTTATTAATCATCTATCAAATCAAAACGCAATTTATCTTTAAGGAACTTCAAAATAATGTGGTTAAATGGACTTCAAACGGTATGCGCATTTATAACGAAGGCGCCACGCTTATTCTATTTGCTGTAGTGTTTCTTGTCATTCTAAAAAGTGCGATCAATTGGGTTTACGGATTAGTAGGACTTTTAGTTTTTGCAATCATTCTAATGCTACTTTTCAAAATTTATAAAAGAGTTAGGGAGAAAAA
The DNA here is from genome assembly GCF_965657255.1 of Nonlabens sp. Taxonomy (NCBI): domain Bacteria; kingdom Pseudomonadati; phylum Bacteroidota; class Flavobacteriia; order Flavobacteriales; family Flavobacteriaceae; genus Nonlabens; species Nonlabens sp. Next base: position 127,694 of record NZ_CBFHNM010000008.1, on the reverse strand, counting down.
CGAGGGTTAAAAAATCATTTAGAATTTGCATTAGAAAAATAAGGTTTATTCCAATGTGCTGCAGATCTAATTCCTGAATATATGGCACCATCCATATAACCAGCATTTAATTGAGAAGTTTCAGTTCCTGAAAATATTAATTTGTCATTGAAAATACTTTCTTGCATTACAGGATGTCCATAATTGTGGGTTCTTGAAAATGTAGTTAGTAAAGAATTTGAAGTATTAGGATCTTTAGACCAGTCATTTTCTTCATAATTAAGGTAGTTATAAACTTCTGTACCTAGCTGATTTGCTATATAATCAAGTATGATCTTTTTTCTCTGATCAACATTTTGTTCACGCAGGTTTTCACTAACAAACCCCATTAGGGAAATAATACCAGTCGTTGGGTCACAGTGGTCATAAAGTTCTGTAACCGCGCCTGATTGTCCTATTAATGTTCCTGAGAAATTTTTATTTCGCCAAAAGGCTTTCTCATATGTGATTCCAACTTTAATGGAATGCTCCATCCATGTCGGTGTAGATGCTAATATTTTTTTAGTAGAAATATTTAGATCTGGAGTGAACTGTAATTGTGATACTAATTTAGGTGGAATGGTGAGTATCACTTTGCTCGCGGTAAAAGTTTCTTTATTAGTTACAATTTTTAAGTGATCTCCCTTGTCAATAATTTCTTGAACAATTGTATAGAGTTTTATTTTATCCACTGAAGATTGAGATAGCCTTCTAATTAATGATACACTATTACCTTTAATACGTTTAGCAGCTTGAGCATTAGGGTCACTTTCAAAATAATGTACAGGTCTGTTTGGGTCGTATAATAGAATACTTTTTCCTTTAGAATATTGATCAAAACTTTCTAGCTGTAATTCATTAAGAAAATTTACAACCATCTCATGATGATTCTGAAACCAAGTTGCACCTAGATCTATTCCATTCTTTGTAAAGATTCTTCCTCCTATACGATCTCTTGATTCTAGTACTAAGTAGTTAGATTCACCCAGCTTATTTAAGTAATAAGCAGATGTAAGCCCTGATAAACCAGCACCAATAATAACATATTTAAAATGTGTCATTTAGGTAAGGAACTAATTGAACAACATTAAAATTGCCATTACAATCATTATCGCATTTTCAATAAAAGTAGCTTCAGTCATAGGTAACTTTAAAGCAGTTCCTAAACATGCACATTGAATAGACTTCTTGTCAAGTAAGGTTTTAGTCACACCTATCGTGGTAGTTCCTAAAATAACGAGAGTCGCAATTAATGCAATTTCTATTTCAAAACGCATTAAAAACATTAATCCTAAAGCTGTTTCTATAAATGGATAAATCCATCCATAAAAAGGTAGAGCCTTAGCCAAAGGATCGTACATCCTAAAAGATTCTGGAAAACCTTTTAAATCCAGCATTTTAAAAAAGCTAAATATGATGTAAAACATTCCCATAAAATCCAGCATGGCTTCGTTCCATGTTGCTCGATGGTAGTTCAATAAAACCGTGGCGACGGTTATGTAGCCAAGTATTAAAAACAATGGTTTTAACTGTTCTAGCTTAGATTTTTTAGGTTCCGCTTTCGCGAAAGCGGAATTGTCAAAAACAATCTTCTTTTCTTGAATATGGTACTTTTCTGGTAGTGCTTTCTGAAAGGTTTCTATAGAAATATGCGAGTCCATAGAAATTACAGCTTGCTCCTTTTCTAAAGTCACTGTAGCTTCCTTAACATCTGGAATTGCGTTGAGCCGTTTTTCTACATCGGTCCTGCAACCATTACAAGTCATTCCAGTGATGGTATAAGTATGTTCCATTAGCTTTTAGGTAAATAAAGTTCTAATTGATTTCCAAATACGTTCTCTCCAAAAAGGGCATCTACATGACCAGCAATACCTTCATAATCGGTTTTGAAGTGCATATGTAGAAAGGTAGTATGATGTGTAAAAACAGCTTTATGTTTTTCAGAATAAAAGCCTATAATTTCTACTTCTTCATTCTCAAAAGTACCATGTGGCCCAGATTCTTGATGCTTTTTATGAGTGTGAACCGTATCTCCATCTTTCCAATCGATAACATGCCAGCTTAATAAAGAAGGCTTTCCTTTTATAAGAAACGGAAACGGTTGTTCTACGTCAATACCATTTGCTAGAGCAGCATTTTTGATTTGTTTTTCTAGTTGTGAATTAACTGTAAATTTATCTAATAGAATGGCATCATTCCATTCAGGAACTTGCGCATAAACTAATAAAGAAGCTTTATGGTCAAAAGTAGGTTGTATTTGAACTTTATTAAAAACCTTTTTTTTACTCACGTAAGAAGTTCCATCAAAGATTTGAATTTCGCCTTTAAGATTTTCTAATGCGCCTAATGCATAAAGATGAGGTAACGTTTGTAAGGAATCTAAAGACGCTGTCGCCTTTAGATTTCCTGACATTAATTGCATTAAAGCACCTTTGTTTTTAACACTCGTATCTAAAGTACTTTTGTTATTACAATTGCAACAGCTTATTGCTGTTACTAATAGGGCTACTATTTTAAAGTTTTTCATCAACGATGTCTTTCAAAAGATATTTAACTAATTGACCTTTTCGGTAATTTGTAATATACATGACTTGATCTTCTACATAAACGTCAGTAGGTTTATCAATTCCAGTTTCTAGGATCTGTTTTAAATGGTATTCTAGATCAAAAATCAGGATACGTCCATTTTCAAAATCAGTTATATAGACTGCATTATCATTTACAAATAATCCCGTTGCTGCATTCATTTTTTGATCATCGCCTATTAGTGCGACACCATTTCCTCTTTTATCAAATACCTGTCCTCTATGGTTATAAGCATCTGCCACAAATATGTGTTTTTCTGTTATTTGAACATCGGTAGGATAATAAAGCTGTCCTAGTTCTTTTCCTTCGGTTGCTATACTTATCCAATTCTTACCATCATAGTACAACACTCGATTAGGGTAGAAGTCTGCAATAGCTATTTCATTGTTGTAAACGCTTATTGCTGCTGGAGCGTCAAGAGAATCTTGTAAAACTAAATAGTCCAATTTATTACCACGCATAACAGCGATAGAATCGCGACCGTATTCTGGTACAAAAAGTGCTCGTTCCTTAAGTATAGATTTTGATACTTTATCTGTAATTTCAAAATCTGGTTCACCAAATTCTATATGCATAGGTCTTTGAAAACCATCCATTTCTAACAAAATAGCGCCGGTACTATCTACTTTAACGATACGATTGTGATCACCATCGCTTAGAAATATATCATTTCCATCCATAGCAATTCCTATGGGATTCACACCTTCTATTTGGATGATTTCTTCAAACTGCCATTCTTGAGGCACGGCTTCTTTTTCTGTACAAGAAATGATCGCGGCCGCAGCCACGATCATATATAAATAATTCTTCATCTTAAATTTCTCTTTCATATTTACAACATGGGTGTAAATTATCATAAGCTTTGTCGCTAGCGGTTACACCTTTAGTATCGTGTCCTACGGCAGCCGCAGCTTTTTCAATAGCTTTCTCATCAGTCTGTGTAGCGTCAAAGGATACGGTTAGCATTTTTGTATCTACATCCCATAATGCACTAGCAACACCATCTACTGTTCCAGCAGCCTTTTCAATACGTGCTTTACACATTCCACACATTCCATTTACATACAGTTTACTAGTTGCAAGATCTGTATTTAGTAATTTTCCTGCTGTTTTTGTGGTCACTATTTCTCCATCAGCGCGCGATATTTTTGCTTCATTAGGTGTATAACCTGCTTTCTCTACTTGTGTTAATACTTGTTCTAGAGATAAAGGTTTATCTGCCGGATAACTGAATGAAAAATCGCCTGTTTCAATATCAATAGCGATGTCTTTGATTCCTTTAAATTCTTTAAATTTCTTTTCTAGTCCGTAAGCACAAAATGGGCAACCTAGTCCATCTACTTGCACTTCATAAGTGTCTCTGCCTTTTTTTGATTGTGCATCCGCTTGCGCGAAAGCGAATAATCCAATCACTATGCTTAAAATTATGGTTATTTGTTTCATTGTATTTAAGTTTTGAAGCGCACATAATGCGCTATAATTATTTTTTTAAAATGTATATCTTGTTCCTAAAAATACGGAGTAATTTAGTGCTCGATCAGCATCAATTTCTTGTACTAAAGGCAATTGAACTGCTAGGTCAAAAGTTATATTTTTGAGTGCGTATTGTACGCCTTGTGAGTATAACAATTGATACCAGTCGCGCTCGTGCAACCAGACACTGTTGTATTCAAAGTATAAATTCAATTGTTTATTAGGGTATTGAGGTTTTAACAAGGGTAAACCAAAACCTAGTTTGGCTCTAAATTCATCAAGAGTACCATCTGGCATTTCATTGTAACCTATTTCTCCAGATATTCCGTATTTAAGAGTTTCTAATCCAGCGACAACACCATAGTAGCCAGTATATTTGCCAGTAGAAATATCCATAACGTCTATCTCTCTTCCTGTAGGTAAGGTTTGCAGTGTTTTTGCCACCATACGGAAGGTTTTTCCAGTACCATCTTTACGATAAAACTGATATTTCCCCATTATCTTCATATCTGCCAGACCACTACCATCAACATCCCTTAGATTATAAGTAGTATATGGAATGTGCAATGCTACTAGTATATTATTCGTAGGTAAATAATGCAGCATTATAGGCGTGTAAACGATAGTTCCACGCTCTGTGTTTCTAATTTCTGTTAATGTTTTTATTGTGAAGCTTCCGCCTCCTAGCATGATAGGTTTATCTGCTGTGATGGGTGGACCTTGTGCAATTGCTTTCGCAAAAGCGAAAACAACACAAACCACAGTAATTATATATTTCATAATGTGTATAAATAAAATGATTTAAAAATGCACAAATATTGCGCACAGTGATAACCGCATAAGTTGCGGTAATTATAAAATCAATTTATTTAAATGAGAAAAGACTGGTGCAAAACAGGCAAGTCCCGTATGACCAGAGGCGGCGAATATGCTTTAAAAGTTACATTTTCCAGTTCATCGCCAGCGAAACTAGAAATATAGCTATACGTAAATGCAATTAAAAACTGCTGTTGATCTAGGTCAAAGTTGAAAGTAGATATTTTTAAATCATCCTGACCTTTAACTAGTTCAACAACGTCGTTACAACAGCTTTTTTCAACTGAAATTTTACAAAGGTCTTTAGGGTTATTTGTTTCCATCTCACATCCATGAGAAGGAACGATAACCGAAATGTCTTTTAAAAATGGACCGCAAAAATGTTTGTGCACATTAAAAGATAGTGTAGAGCATAGCACAATTACTGCCATGATCGTAATACCTATATTTTTTATTGCTTTAAACATCATGCAAAGATAAGAAACAGTTTTTACATTGCATTTTTAAGATTAAAACCTTAACATTAAATAGCAATATTTGAACTCAATCAACTTCTTCTGAAGAGCCTAAATCTGGTCGATCTTCGTAAAAATCTTCAAATGTTTTGTCTGTCGTGTAATCATCTTTTAGGACTTTGTAAACAGTTACTACTAAAAGCGCTTGTCCTGCAACAGTAAGATAAAAGACCCAACTGAAGGAAAGATTCATCGTTGTAAAAATGGTAACTGTAATTAAAATTAACGTGGTCATTGCTAGCCACTGCATAGCTCTATTTTTCATGACTAAATTTTTATTTAAATTTAAACAAACTGATAAATAAAATCTATTAATGAATTCTTAAGGTGGGACTGGCTTAACTTTTTGATGTATTATTTACTCTTTTTGTTTTTCATCAAATGGTATGTATAGTAATGCATATGAGTAAAAATAAAAAGAGAATTACCATAAAAATTATGATAACTCTCTTCAAGTGGAGTCGGAGAGAATCGAACTCTCGTCCAAACGAGCGAATTCATCGCTTTCTACATGTTTAGTTTCTATTTAATTTCAGTCGTATAGCCGGTTAGAAACCACCAACGCAACGCTTGTCTTCAATCGAGTTTCTCCTCAACATCAAAGCCCTGATGAGGATAGATTTACTTTTACGAAATCTCATAATCAGTCGCCGTAAATCAAGGCTCCTGAGAGATTTCCTGCATGTCTGTCTAACAGACCGAGGCACATCCTACTGTAATTCAGATTATGCTGCTAGGGCGTAGTTATTCTCGCCGTTTAAAAAGTGTGAATCATGATATTTAAGAGCTATGTCCCAGCGCTCTACATGCTTACAATCAAGTCGGTCTCGCTGTCAAAACCAGTCGACCCCATTTATTTTCAGTAAACTAAAAATACCAGATTTATAATAAATAATAAAATCAGGATGGCAAATATAATCATCTATTACAGATACTGGTGTAAAAACTATGCCAAATCTGATTACAAAAAAAATCCCAGTTGTATCAACTGAGATTTAGTTTTGAAACTTGTAAAACAGACTAATAGTTTCAATAAATGTAAAAGTGATTATTTCACAATTAATAAATTATCTGTTGAAGTAGGGTTCATAGGACAAAAATACACATACTCTCCTGGTGTTAAAGGAGTTGCTTTTGAAGTTTCAGTACTTCCAGTGGCAACTGTTTTAGTTACATACGCTGTTTTGATGTGGTTTTCTGGTTTAGAAATATCATTCCCTTTTTTAACGAGAACAAAACCTACTTCATGTCCTACCGCATTATTTGCAATGGCAAACTGATATGTTCCAGCGTTTACAGTAACTTGTTTTTGTACAAATTCACCTTTTACTTGTTCTAAGGATATAGTCTTAACAGACTTATCCATCATTTTATCTTGAGCCTGTGTGGTGATACTCATTCCCAATGCGATTACTACTAGTGCGATTAACTTTTTCATGATAGTGCTTTTTTAAAGTGCCGTTTAAGGCGTTATGTTTAATTACATGGCAAAGATGCAATCCTAACTATCGTGAATTTTGAGTCATAATTCCCTACTCATTTAAAATAGTTCCCATAATCATATTTCTTCATCATTAATCCCGTTCCTAATTATGTCAGTAGGTAATGAAGCATTAGATCCTTTAGTTAAATATCTTTTTAAAACACCACCGCGCACTTTGTTTACATCAAACTCAATTACAAAAGCCTTAGGATCTATTTCTTCGACTAGATTTAGGGTTTTATTAATATCGATACGGTTAACTATGGTCTGTATGATATTGATTTCTTTATTTACACCACTACTTCCATAACCGCTTGCACCTTTATAAATAGTAATGCCCACGCCCAGTTCAAAAGCAATAGCGTCTGTTATTTCTTTAGATTTTTGAGATACAATCGTTAACCCTATAAAGTTTTCTAGACCTTGAATGAATAGGTCAATCACTTTTGCGGTAACTAGATAGGCTAGAATAGAATACATAGCAATCTCTACTGAAACAACATATGCGGTGATACAAAATAAGATCACATTGAATGCGATAATTGTTTTACCTATACTAATCCCATATTTGTTGAAGACAAAAAGACCTAAAAGCTCTGACCCATCTAAAACAGCACCATTACGTATGGTAACACCTATTCCTGCACCTAGAAACATCCCGCCAAAAATCGAAATCAGCAACTTATCTTCGGTAATAATAGGAAAGGTTTCTAGACTTATAGAAAGTGCTAATAAAGCAATCGCTATGATAGATTTGATAACAATTCTTTTAGATACCGTAAAGATTCCTACGATAATAAAGGGAATACTTAAAACAATTAATAATATTGAAATGTCCCAGCCAGTTTCTAAACTTAAGAGTATCGCTATTCCAGTAACACCACCGTCTAGAAAATTGTTAGGTAATAAAAAGGCTTTTAAACCTATACTAGCAAGAAAAATCCCAATAGCTATCTGACTGTATTCTCTTATATATTTCATCATGATTTTACTTATTTCTATATGTATCTATCAAGAGGGAATATAAGATAACTTATACTAATTGTAGCAGGTCTACTTTTTAATTGCATTGCTATTTCCTTATCTTGCTACTCCAAAATGAGTTTATGAAATTTGCTGTAATAAGAGAAAGAAAGAATCCGCCAGATAGAAGAGTAGTGTTTACTCCAGAGCAGTTAAACCGTTTAGATCTCGCTTTCGCGAAAGCGGAATTTACAGTAGAATCTTCACCCATAAGAATATTTCCAGATGACCAGTATCAATCTCATGGTATTTCTGTCACAGAAGATATAAGCGATGCAGACGTGATGATAGGTGTAAAGGAAGTTCCAATCAATGCTTTGATACCTAATAAAAAGTATTTTTTCTTTTCCCATACCATTAAGAAACAACCTTATAATCGCGATTTATTGAGGGCAATTCTTGATAAGAAAATTGAACTTTACGATCACGAGACTATTGTGAAAAAGAACGGTGCACGACTTATAGGTTTTGGGAGATATGCAGGAATAGTAGGAGCTTATAATGGTTTCAGAGCACTGGGATTAAGAGATGGAATATTTGATCTACCCAAAGTGGAAAATTTACCAGATTATCAGGCGCTGAAGAGTGAATTGTACAAGATTAAAAATAATTTACCAGCAATCAATATAGTGATGACTGGTAGTGGTAAAGTTGCCGGTGGGATTAAAGAAATTCTTGATGAGCTAGAAATTAAAGAATTAAAACCTAAAGAATTTTTACAATTAGGTCAGTTCGAAAATAAACAAACCACTTTCACAGTGCTAGACGTGCATCATTATTACACACGTAAAGACGGTTACCGACCTACAAAAACCGAATGCTATAAAAATCCAGAATTACTAAACAGTGATTTTATGAAGTACGCAAAGGTTACTGATATGTTGATCACAGGACATTTTTATGGTAACGGTGCGCCGTATCTTTTTACCAGAGAAGACGCAAAAAAGGCTGATTTCAAAATAAATCTTGTGGCAGATGTAAGCTGTGATATCGACGGTCCTATTGCATCAACCTTGCGACCTAGTACGATCGCAGATCCTATTTATGGATATGACACTCAAGGTGAAAAAGAAGTCGCTTTCAAAACTCCTGGATCCATTACGGTAATGGCAGTAGATAATCTACCTTGTGAATTGCCTAAGGATGCTAGTGAAGGTTTTGGCGAGATGTTTGAAAAACATGTGATTCCAGCTTTTTTTAACGGCGATAAAAATGGGATTCTTGAACGAGCAAAAATGACTACTAGTGATGGAAAGTTAACAGAGCGTTTTGCCTATCTACAAGATTACGTTTATGGAAAACCAACTAATTTTTAAAATATGTTGATGGTAAAAGCAGCTACTTACATTATTCATTAATATTTTTAAATGAATAAAATAGTTGCTTTACTTTTTTTTGAAGAAACTCTTTTATTTGTTCAATTTTAGGGCTTTATGTGTCTATAACTCGTTTGCTCGATAAGTATAATAAATAAGAACCCAAGGCTATACATCAATACATCCCACCAGGAAAAACTGGTCCCTATAATGATGCGAGACCATTTATATTCTTCCAGACCCAGAAAACTCACTAATTGTAAATATTGAGCTGTTTCTACTAGATAACTAAAAATTAAGGTAACCACTGCAGCAGTATACACTTGTAATTTACTGATAGACATTAAAATCGCATACAGTAAAATAACGACTAGAAAATCTCCTAGATATGGACGTATAAAACTGTCATGTACATATCGTTCTATGAAAAATTCTACCATAAACAGAGTTATTGCAGAAATTAAATACACCTTTTTTGATTTTCTATGTAGTTGTGGTAGTTTCATTAACACTTTTAAAAAGATGGAAAATAACAATAAGAAATAGACTTATACTAGCGATCATAAGCCAGGCGTCTTGTTGTGAAAATGGATGAATAAATAGATCTACCATATCTAAAAATAGTTTTTCTGGGTGTTGTATAATATCCCATGTATTCCACCGCAAAACTCTTCCTAAATAAATCCCATAACCGCATAATAGTAAAATACTATTTTGAAATATGTCTATCCATTTTTTATCTGGCAGCCAGTTTTTTTCAATTAATAGTTGGGTCATATCCCTAAGACTTAAAAAGCCCAAGAACAATCCAGTTAAACTAAAACTTAATATAAGAAGTGATTCATAAACGATCCAGTTAGAAGATGCATGTTTGATATGTATCAAATCGGTCAATAGATATGGTGCGTTAGGTAGGAAGGCTAACCAGATACTACCTGTGACTATAAGGTTGGTTGTTGTTACGCTTTCGCGAAAGCGCAATCGAGCAACTAATACATAGGGAACAAACGCCAGAAAAAGATTCCAAACTAAAAATAACATGAAAAAATCATGACTGATTTTCATGCGCAGTCCTAGTAAACAAAAGCATAAAAGGGTTAAAGCAGCTAGTTGCTTAAATTCATGGTGTCGATTTAAAAATAAAGTTTTCATGTAATGATGTCGTTAGTTTTTATAGGAATAACTATGCTAGCGTGAGTACTAATATTTCATAATTGATATGAAAATATGAAATGGTGATAGGAATATTAAGTATCATAACATACATGGTAAAAAGACCTTCTTTTAATGATACAGAACCCAATATGGTATGGCCTACAACTACTAAAAACAAAATCAAATTGAATATTGATGCTATTATGATACAAATAATTCCTAAGAACGCGTATTCCTTATTTCCCGTAATAACAAAGAGTAGGAAGACTATAAAACCAGCTATAAAGGAGATTATAGCAAGTTGTATCGCAATTCTATTTTGAGTTTGTAATCTATGGAGCAACCTTCTCATTTTCTTCTTGTATTTGATAAGCGATCCAGTTAAATTCTTGCCAGTTGCGATCGATAAAAGTGACTTCATTATAAACTTTGTTACTTCTTCTTCTTTTACGGTTTTTGTTAAAAGTATATTCATCATAAAGGCCTTGCTTTTTCAATACCATCGCATTCTGTGGTAGAAGATTTCTTAAGTAAAATGGATCTATATGATTTTCTTTGATATTGTGATCTGTAATTATTGCAGACCAATTGATTACCGAATAAATTGCAATAGTTGCATAACCTATGGCTAGGTTACGACGCAATAAATACACAAAATTTAGACGGTAATTAATTTTTAAATAGGTCGTACATAAGCCTACCATGGTTAATAATAAATAAACCATAACACCTATACGTTTATGTGTTAAGCCGTGGTCGTCTATATAGGTATAGTTCTTAATGAATATGCTGATTACTAACAAAGAATTGAATCCTATCCATAGATAGGTGAGCCTCCTTAGGTTTTGATTCTTTTTTAAAAAATTTACATTACCACGGAATATAATAGCAATGACAGTTAAGGCAAGAAGTATGCTGACTATAGAGGCATAAACACCTTGATGAACCGCGCTTGATAAAACGCTGGCATGATTACTTTTACTATTTATAAGAAATATGACTTCCGTAATAAGAACCATTACTAGCAAGGCATTTAAACATATGATGGATATCAAACCTATTTGAGATTCATTGGTAACACTTTTCAACTGTTTCTCATTAAGAGGTTTTGGTTCTAATTCATTAGGGTAATTTTGATCTCGAGCAGTGATGTCATATATAGGAAGTGGTTGATGAATGTTTGCCATGATAAAAGCCCCAAATACTGCCGTGAACATCCAAAATACATTGATAAATGAAAAATCAACAGCGGTCAAAACTTCATTAAACACAGGATTTGAAGTGCTATAAAGAATCGTGAAAATAATTACCAGAAATAGCGGAATGACAATCAGCTTTATTAATTGGCCTACATCTACCTTTTTTTTGGATTGCGATACCTGGGTTTCTTCTTGCTGATAAATAAATGAATGAAAGACACCAAATACACTATTGTAAATTCCGTTAAGCCAACTTATATAAATACTACTTTGGCTACTGGCCACATAACCTATAAATAATATTGTACTAAAGAAATAGGTTATAATACTCCATGTTGCACCATGATAACAAATAGCTACTGCACTGGTTAACATGCCTAGTGCGCTAATTACGGTAGTGGTTTTAGATAAAAGACCTTTTTTAGAAACCACTAAAGCTATGATTAAAAACGTGCTATAAATCAAGGCGTTGATTCCTAAAGTTTGATTGTAAAAAAGTGTAGCAAAGAGCAATCCGCCAGCGGTGATAATAATAGTTTTTTTCATGAGGATCAATTTATAGGTTTGTTGTTATAAGTGTATTTTGAAATAATGAAATAGGTGAATAGAGGTGTTGTTTAAAATCTAAATCATGGATACTTTTTGAGTTCTTACCGTTAAAGAAAGCATCGGCAAAAGAGTCATAGTTATCTATGTATAATACCACACCTACTAACATGGCAAGAAGTACAAAAGGGCTGCGTTTTCCATTTCCCCATAACCAGTATTGCATGGCTATTTCTTGTGCAGTGTCTACTTTATAGCCAGTCAGGACATGAAAAATATCATGATCTTCACATAATGGTTGCGGTTCGAATTTATGTTGTAATAAAAAGCAACCTAAATGATATCCTAGACTTTCTTCTGGATAGGACAGAAGCTGTCTAGTATGAACATTCCACGAGGTGCCAGTTTTAAGTTTTACATAAAGTTTGCTAGCGACTTCAAAAGAATGTAAAACAAATACCTCTCTAATTGTTATTAAAGTACTTTGAATTGCAAAGTAAAAAGATAAAAAAAATGTTTTCATAGTTTGAGATTTAAGCCATCTGAGATGGGTTTTTAACTTCGTTATTCGTTCGTATTAAAAGTTCGATTTCAAAATCATTTTTTATCCACCGATCAATTTTTCAAGTGCCTCGATGTGTTTTTTAAACTCTAATTTTCCTGTATCTGTTGCGATATATTTCGTATTAGGTTTACGACCTATAAAACTTTTTTCTACTCTAATATATTCTTCTTTTTCTAAAGCTTTTGCATGACTTGCTAGGTTGCCATCAGTTACATCTAGCAACTCTTTGAGTTCTTTAAAATCGGCATGATCGTTTACTACAAGTACAGACATGATGCCTAGTCGTATGCGATGATCAAATGCTTTATTTAGTTTGTTTATTAAACTCAAATTTGTTTTTTATCTTATTCATAATTGGCAGATTGAAATCTACCGCTATGCATTTATTTGCTTTACTTTAGGTTTGTATTATTCAGCAAAATAAACTCTGTTTTTGTTAGAGAGAATTTTAAAATCCCCATTTCTCTTAACTCTAAACTATTTATCATACTTATGATACATAACAGCACCATAAATGATATGACATATTCCAAAACCAGCTGCCCAAAAGTACAATCCATATCCTATAAATTGGGTGTTGATCAATCCTAAAATAGCACAACTTAGTCCGAGATATCTAACAGTTCCTAAAGTGTATTGTGCTGCATTAATACATGCTAATCCATAAAATACCAGCATTGCTGGTGCTACTAATCCTATCAAATTATATTGTAGTAGCGCCAACGTAAAAAACGCACCAATTGTAAGAGGCACCATAAAATGAATGACCAGTCTTATAGATGGTTTGGTCCATACTTTTTGATTGTGCTTAGCTGCCTTTGCTTTGGTGAGAAAAAAAGCGGTAACTACTGCCATTACTAAAACGGCAAATGCAACAACCAGTATCTGCAAAGATGGGTTTTGATCCCAAGCTGTAGAAAATAAACGATCTAAAGTATCTCTCTGTCCACTGCGCTGCGCATTTTTTATGATTGTATAACCAATCGCACTACCTATCAAAGCATAAATTCCAGCCATAACACCGCTCATTCCGGATAGGGAAATAAATCTAGTCGATTTATTCATAAGCGACTTGATCTCCTTAATGTCTTCTAGATATTTATCTGTGCTCATATTTAAAGTACTTTGAAATGCAAAGTAAGTCTATTTTTTGTAACGTTGCAATACTTTTTCCATTATTTTTAAATTCTAGCTGTTTTTTTATTTGTTCCGCTTTCGCGAAAGCGGAATTACCAATAACTTTAAACCATGAATCCTGTCTTAGAATGTAAAGACAATTTACCAGAGCCGTATCGTTCTATAATGATGCATTTGCACTTGATTATTGAGAGCGTGATTCCTGAAATTGAACTAAAGTATAAATGGCGTTTACCGTTTTATTACCTAGACAATACCACTATGTTTTGTTTTTAAAACTACAGAAAGACCTATGTTGATGTAGGTTTCACCTACGGTAATCGATTAATTGACGGGCATGGTGTTCTTATCGCAGGTGAAAATCGTAAAATGTTGCGATCTCTTAGATATACCTCACTTAAAGATATTGATGATGCCATTTTAATTGAAACACTTGAAGAGCTATTGAAAATATGTAAAGCCATGAAGAATAATGTTAAGTAAAAAATGGCTAGTAGGTTTTGTTATCGTACTAACTTTGTTCTTAATTATCGCTGTGATAATGAACGAGCGTTACTCTTATTATAAAAGCTCAAAGAAACCTTCTAATACCTATTTACATAAGAGAATTAAGAAATATAAGGTTCAAGGAATAGATGTGTCACATCATCAAGGTGTTATTGATTGGGATGAAGTTAAGCATCCTGATATGAATCAGTTACTCGCTTTTACTTTTATAAGAGCTACCGTAGGAACGGAGAATGATTCTCAATTTAAGAGCAATTGGAAAGGAGCAGGCGATCATGGGTTTGCTCGCGGCCCATATCATTATTATTGGAGCAATGTAAACAGCACCATACAGGCAAATCATTTTATAGAAACTGTTACTTTAGTTAAAGGAGATTTACCACCAGTGTTAGATATAGAAGATGTTTCTAATATTCAAGATAAAAAATCATTGCGCAAAGGACTTAAAAATTGGGTCAAAATAATCGAAGCACATTATGGTGTGCAACCTATTGTTTATAGTGGTGAGGCGTTTTATAAAGATGTTTTAAGATCAGATCCTTTTTTTAAAAAATACCCTAGAATATGGATAGCAAATTATAATGGAGTAGAGGCACCACGTTTCTCATGGGATTTCTGGCAATATACAGATAGATTGCCTGTGTCAGGAATACAAACACTAGTCGATGGAAATGTTTTTAATGGCTCTCAACAAGAATTCAATAAGTTACTTGTTCCTTAAATGTATTATTTAGATGTATATCAAAATAAAATGTAAATGACTAGTTTTTAGATTTTACTATCGTATAAAAAGCCCTGCTAGTAATTAAAACTAGCAGGGCTTTTTGAAGTATTTATTTTAAATTTTCTAAAAAGAAGTAATCGTTTTTCTTATAGCAACTAACCTGGTAAGAAGTCCTTCTAGATATTGAAGGTCTAACATATTTGCGCCATCACTTTTTGCATTTGCTGGGTCAAAGTGAGTTTCAATAAACAATCCGTCTACGTGATTTACAACTCCTGCACGAGCGATAGTTTCAATCATCTCTGGTCTTCCACCAGTAACTCCACTAGATTGATTAGGCTGTTGTAAACTATGGGTAACATCTAGTACAGTAGGAGCATATTCTCTCATGGTAGGAATACCTCTAAAGTCTACGATCATATCTTGATAACCGAACATAGTGCCACGATCTGTGATCCATGCTTTTTCATTTCCTGTATCTTTTACCTTTTGCACGGCATGTTTCATGGCTTCTGGAGACATGAATTGACCTTTCTTAAGATTGACTACTTTACCAGTTTCTGCGGCTGCAACCACTAGATCAGTTTGCCTCACAAGAAATGCAGGGATTTGAAGGACATCTACATATTGTGCCGCCATCGCTGCATCGCTTACTTCATGTATGTCTGTTACTGTAGGTATATCAAATGTCTCAGAAACTTTACGCAAAATTTTCAAAGCTTTTTCATCTCCTATTCCAGTAAAGCTATCAATACGGCTGCGATTTGCTTTTTTAAAGCTTCCTTTAAAAATATAAGGTATTTTAAGATGTTCTGTGATTTCAACAACTTTCTCTGCTATACGCAGTGCCATTTCTTCACCTTCAATGGCACATGGTCCAGCTAGAAGGAAAAAATTATCAGAATTTAAATTTTTAAGTTTTGGAATATCTTGAAGTTGCATGAATGCTTTTTTTGAATTAATTTTTTACGATTACTTGTCTACCGCTTTCTTCCCATTTTGCGATGCCACCGTCCATATCATAAATTAAGGTAAAGCCTTTTTCTTTTAAAATCTGAGCGCATCGTTCACTTTGTCCACCTTTATTACAATATACTAAAAGCGGTTCGTCTTTTTTCATTTGATCTAAAACACTATATAGGTCGTCATTTTCTACCTCAATATTGACCGCATTTTTCAAGTGCTTTTTATCAAAATCTAATTCGGCTCTTACATCAATAATTTTTACTTGATCTGATTCGATCAACACTGCAGCTTCTTCTGGGGTAACTAGATTTATAACACCTGCTTTTTCTTTAAAGCAACTTTGTAAACTAATAACCATTAATACAATGCACAGGATATTTGAGAAACGCATCATTATCCTAACATTGTTGTTTCTCCGTCCCAATTGCTATAACCACCGGTAAGGTTAAAAGTGTTTTTTAAACCTAGAGATTCCATCACCTGACATGCCTGAGAACTGCGACTTCCTGCACGACAATAGACGTAGTAATTTTTATTAGGATCCATGTCATTCATAGCATTCATGAATTCTTGCGGCTTGAATATATCATAATGAATGGCATTAGGAATCACTCCTTCACTAACTTCGTCATCGGTGCGAACATCAATAATTAACGCATTAGTATCTTGAGCGGTTAGCTCTTTCCATTCTTGGTTGTTGAGGTTTTTCATATCGTTTTATAAGGAACAGTTACTGGTAGCAACTATTTTTTGGTTTTTTAAATTTGTTTTTTTAATCGCAGCATATCCACCTTCTACATTTACTACATTTTTAATGTCATTAGCTTGTGCTATACTTGCATAAATTACAGATCGATAACCGCCACCACAGTAAATATGGTAGGTTTTAGTCGTATCTAAAGATGTAATTTCTTTATGAACTGCATCCAAAGTCTGTAATGGAACACTACATATATGACCTGATTCATATTCACCAGGTTTACGCGCATCTATGGGGTTTTGAATAGAATGATCTTCTAAGCCATCAATAAAACTTTGAGCAGTAATATTTTCTATACTGGTTGTGTTTGCACCGCTTTCTTCCCAAGTTGAAAATCCACCTAAAAGATAACCTTGCGCATTATCATAACCTACTCTAGCTAATCTTGTAACTGCCTCTTCTTCTCTTCCTAATGGAGCAATAAGAATGATTTTTTGATCTATGTCTTCAATTAAAGAACCTACCCAAGGAGCAAACTGTCCATCCAGTCCAATAAACCAAGATCCAGGAACTGCACCTGCAGTATATTCTTGCGGCGATCTTACATCGAGTACTAGATATTCAGGATCTTGAGCCAGAGTTTTGAACGATTCTAGTTTTAAAGGTGTCATACCTCTTGAAATCACTTCGTCTATACTAGAATTTACGCCTTTGTTCATCCAAACATTTTTGGGAAAATAGGCTGGAGGCGGCGCAATACCAGTAGTAACTTCTTTAATAAAATCTTTTTTACTTAAAGAAGTAGCTAGAGCATAATTCGTTTTCTTCTGATTACCTAAAGAATCACTAGTTTCTTTACTCATGTTTTTACCACAAGCGCTTCCTGCACCATGCGCTGGATAAACGGTAATATGATCTGGTAATGGCATGATTTGATTTCTCAAAGAATCGTATAAATGACCTGCCAGATCTTCTGTGCTTAAATCTGATTTTACAGCAAGATCTGGTCTACCTACATCACCTATAAATAGAGTGTCTCCTGTAAATATCGCTTGTTCTTTACCTTCTTCATCCTTTAAAAGGTAACAAGAAGACTCCATAGTGTGCCCTGGAGTATGTAATAATTGTAAAGTGATTTCACCTATTTTAAAAGTTTGTTGGTGTTCCGCTTTCGCGAAAGCGTAACTAGTAACAGCATTAGGACCTATAACGATTGTTGCCCCAGTTTTATCTGCTAGATCTACATGTCCAGAGACAAAGTCTGCATGAAAATGCGTAAGAAAGATATACTTTATGGTTACATTATCTTCATTTGCGCGATCTATATACTGCTGCACTTCTCTTAAAGGATCTATTATGGCAGCCTCACGATTAGACGCTATATAATAGGTTCCTTGAGCAAGGCACTTTGTATAATACTGTTCAAGAATCATTGTGAAAATTTTATGTAAAAATACGATTTATAAGTTTTTAAATCAAAAAAGCCTATGAGTAGATCACAGGCTTATATAGATAAAAATGATAGTTTTTTATTTAATTCGACATCCTATGGCTACTGACTTTGTCACGTCAATAGGTTTGCCACTTATCAAAGATTGTAGCGCATTTTCTAAATACTTGTTTTTAACAGCTTTTGCATCTTGATAATTATCATCTATGGCACCGATGTATTTAACGATATTTTCATCACCTTCTTTCTGTAGTAAGAATACGTGCGGTGTTTTTGTCGCTCCATATTGTGGATAAATTTTCTGACCTGCATCAAAAAGATAGGGAAAAGTAAATCCTTTCTCTTTTGCTCTAACTTTCATTAAATCAAAACTATCTGTAGGGTGTTCTTTAGGATTGTTAGGATTAATAGCAATTACTGGGTAACCTAAGTTTTTATATTTCTTATCAATAGCGATAATTCTATCTTCATAGGCTACACTATAGGGACAGTGATTACAGGTGAAAATGAGGATAAAACCTTTTGCATCATCAAAATCTTTTAAGGATATTTTTCTGTCATCTATGTTTTTAAGAGAAAAATCAGTTGCGGCGTCACCAATTTCATAGCCATTTACAGAACCAGTTTTGGAAGATAATTCCTTTGATCTATAATTTGGGACAGGTTTGTCTGCATAGAGGTTTTCTCTTTCAACTTTATCTAACATGCCCGTAAGAAAAGCGATTATAAGTGCGCCTACAAGAAGGGTAACTAATATCTTTAATGTTTTCATAAGAATGTATTTATAGCATCTTCTAACTGTGATCGAGTTAATGCTTTATTGTAAAACTGCTTTTTATCTTTTGAAACTATTAGGGTTACTGGTATAGCGCCATCCCAATGACTGTCTATAATTGGAATCCACTCTGCAGCATAAGGGTCATCTAAAAGTAAAACATTTGATTTGATTTGATTTTTATCAAGGAATGGTTGAACTGCGCTATCGATATTTTTTGCATCATCCAGAGAAATTAAATGAACTTCTACTTCATCTCTGTATTGATATCCTATTTCTTCAAAATAAGGAAGTTCTTCCACACATGGCGCGCACCATGTCGCCCAAAAGTTAATCACCTTAACTTTATGATCTAGTGGCTCTATCACCTTTTTCAGTCCTTGTTGATCAATAGTTTTCACTACGGCAACAGGTCGTTGATCACAGGATACAAGAGATACGAGAATAAATAAGTAAAATAATTTCCAATTCATAATATCAAATATAACAGACGCCTTGAAATTAGAAATGAAGTTTAACTAAAGTTAGCATGGAAACTATCAACAATAACAAAAATTATGTAGGAAAATTCGTAATCAGTTGTTTATTCGCGCCTTCATAAGCTCTACGACCTTAAATGCTGCTGGGCAAATGGCAGTATTCTTAACAGTCAATGTTCCAATTTGATAAATTTTACGGCGATCTGTATGTGGATATTCTCTACAAGCCTTGGGTCTTACCTCATAAATAGAGCAGTAATTATCTGCTCCTAAGAAGTGACAAGGAGTTTGTTGTAATACATAATCTTGATCTTCATCAACCTTTAGAAATTGATCAATAAAGTCACTAGGTTTCATTCTAAAATGTTTTGCAATCCTATTGATATCGTTATGAGTAAACAGAGGACCTGTTGTCTTACAACAATTAGCACATTTTAAACAATCTACTTCATCAAACACTTCATTATGAATCTCTTGAACTGCGTTATCTAAGCCTTTGGGCTTTTTTTTGCGCAGTTTTTTAAAGAAATCGGTGTTTTCTTTTTTCTTTTGCTGGGAAAGTTGTGGAAGTTGTTTGAGAAATTTTTCCATTAATTACAACTAGGCATGTGCATGGAACTTTGAAAACCTTGTTCCTTAAGCTTTGTAGTAACAGAGCATATCAACTCTTTTGACCAGTAAATACTAGCGCTTTCCTTAAGTTTATTGATTTGAGTAATGCTACCAAAAAGTTTCATTCCCGTATTAGATGTTTTAAATTCTTCTAATTCTGCAAGTTGTCCTTTTGTAAGGCCAGATCTGTCTTTTTTATACTGAACACCTGTTGAGGATTTATAAAATTTAATCAAGTTACGAATGTCTTGTTTATCTTCAAAGATAGTACGGTATTCTGAGGCCAAAATCCCTTTAAACTTTGCAAGAGATGCATTTTTACCATTATGTATTTTTTGCAGTGTAGTCGCTGGGCCTTCTTGTGTTTGATAAGCGTCTTGTGCCATTTTTACCATTCCATCATACGCTGCTTCATACTCAGAATCGATGCCGCTTACTTCAAAATACTTCATCATTAAGGACTGATATTATGCCTTTTATTGAGCATTTGAAATGCAAATGAATAACAAGAAAGTTATTATTATTTTAATACTATTGTTCATAAGCAATATATATTATTGTCAAAAATATAACTTATATGTCACAATTTAAGATTTTAAGAGCCTTTTTGTTTACTATACTACTAATAACTTTAAGTAGTTGCTCTGATGAAGAAGATTCTAGAAGTTCCAATGATGGTGCAGGATCAAATCAAAATGATAGACTTACTGGAGAAAGCGCAAATGAATTGCTTAGTGATAATCAATTCACAAATCTAGTCATTGAAGCTGTTTATATAAATGGTTTTAGACCTGAGCCTTCTTCACTTACTAACCTAATAAACTTTTTGAGTGAAAGGCTCAATAAACCAGGTGGGATTCGTCTTGTTGAGCGTGATATCCCTGCTCAAACTTTTAATACTTATTCTATTGAAGAAGTAAGACAAATAGAAGATGCAAATAGAACAGAATTTAGTATGGGAAATACTATTGCTGTTTTTGTACTTTTTACAGATCAAGCAAGTGAAAATGATATGAACAATAGAGTGGTACTTGGAACGGCCTATCGTAATACATCCTTAGTAATGTTTCAAAGTACCATTGAAAACTTTAGCGGAGGAATAAATCAACCAAGTCGAGTTAATGTGGAAACTTCTGTATATAATCACGAGTTTGCTCATATAATGGGGCTCGTTAATTTAGGTTCTACACCTCAGTCTGATCATGAAGATGCAAATAATGCACGTCATTGTAATGTTGCTGGTTGTTTAATGCAAGCTCAGATCGAAGGTGGGAATATCTTTGATATGATGGGTCTAATGGGATCAGGTGTACCACAATTAGATGCGCAATGTATTGCAGATTTGAGAGCAAATGGTGGTAGATGATAATGATAAATAGAGTTACAAAAAAAAGCTCCTTAGGATTTATTTTAAGGAGCTTTCTTGTATACTTTTTTTAATAATTACCTATTAGCAGCTCTATGACGTTCTCTAGCAAGTAGTGTATTTTTGAGTAACATTGCTATAGTCATAGGTCCTACACCACCTGGAACAGGAGTTATGAAACTTGCTTTTTTTGAAACGTTTTCAAAATCTACATCTCCAGTGATGTAATATCCACGTTCACGAGTTTCATCAGGAACACGAGTAATACCTACATCAATAATTACAGCGTCATCCTTAACCATTTCTGCTTTTAAGAATCCAGGAACACCTAAAGCGGTAATAATAATGTCTGCTTGTGATGTAATTTGTGTAATATTCTTTGTGTGGCTATGTGTTAAAGTTACGGTAGAATTTCCCGGAAACCCTTTTCTACCCATTAAAATACTCATCGGTCTACCTACAATATGCGAGCGACCTATTACCACAGTGTGTTTTCCTTTTGTATCTACTCCATAGCGATCCATTAACTCTAAAATACCAAAAGGCGTTGCAGGTATAAAGGTGCTCATATCTAAGGCCATTCTTCCAAAGTTAGTAGGGTGGAAGCCATCAACATCTTTATCTGGATCTACTGCCATCAGTACTTTTTGAGTGTTGATCTGTTCTGGTAATGGTAATTGAACAATGAAACCATCTATTTCTGGATTTTCATTGAGCTTTTTAATCTCTCTAAGTAATTCTGTTTCACTAGTCGTATTAGGCATACGAACCATTGTACTCTCAAATCCTACTCGTTCACAAGCACGTACTTTAGAACCTACATAGGTAAGACTGGCACCATCATTACCAACAATTACAGCTGCTAGATGTGGAACTTTTTCACCATTGTCTTTCATCTTTTGAACAATCGCGGTTATTTCTTCCTTTATGTCGTTACTGGTCTTTTTCCCGTCTAGAATAGTCATAATTACTTATTGTATTTTCTATTGTTGTAAAATTCATCAATAATGATCAAATAAGGAAATTTATCCTATTGCAGTTATTAGCTACTTGTTAACGATACCGTTTGCGTAGGTGATAATTGAAATAAAAAAAAATCCTAAGTTAGAACTTAGGATTTGATTTTGTTAAGATAGAAATTATCGCATATTACCTAATGCATTCATCATTGCTTTACCTTTTCCTCCTTGCATCATTTTCATCATCTTACTCATTTGATTAAATTGTTTGAGTAATTGATTTACTTCTGTTACTGTTGTACCACTTCCTTTTGCGATACGTTTTTTTCTTGAACCATTTATAACTTGTGGTTTTGTGCGTTCTTCAACAGTCATAGAATGTATAATTGCCTCAATACCTTTAAAAGCATCGTCATCAATATCTACATCTTTGAGCATTTTTCCGGCTCCTGGAATCATTCCCATTAAGTCCTTCATATTACCCATTTTCTTGATTTGCTGGATCTGAGAAAGGAAATCGTCAAAACCAAATTGATTTTTTGCAATTTTTTTACTCAGTTTCCTAGCTTCTTCTTCGTCAAATTGTTCTTGTGCGCGTTCTACCAGAGAGACAACATCTCCCATTCCTAGGATACGGTCTGCCATACGTTCTGGATAGAAAACATCTAGTGCTTCCATTTTCTCTCCAGTACCTATAAATTTAATAGGCTTGTTAACTACTGTTTTGATAGATAGGGCTGCCCCACCACGAGTGTCACCATCTAATTTTGTTAGAACAACACCGTCAAAATTTAGGCGATCGTTAAAAGCTTTGGCAGTGTTAACAGCATCCTGACCAGTCATAGCATCTACCACAAACAATGTTTCTTGTGGTTGGATAGCGGCATGTACATCTGCAATTTCAGCCATCATTTGCTCATCGACAGCAAGACGACCAGCGGTGTCAATGATAACGGCATTAAATCCATTTGCTTTTGCATAAGCAATGGCTGCTTCAGATATTTTGACTGGATTTTTTTCTTCGCGATTAGAAAATACTTCTACGCCTACACTTTCACCTACCACATGCAATTGATCTATTGCCGCAGGGCGATAAATATCACAAGCAACTAAAAGAGGTTTTTTACTCTTCTTAGTTTTTAAATAGTTAGCCAGTTTACCAGAAAAAGTTGTTTTACCAGATCCTTGAAGACCAGACATTAAAATGATACTAGGATTACCACTCAAATTCATTCCAGCAGCATCGCCACCCATTAAATCTGTCAACTCATCTTTTACAATCTTAGTAAGTAGCTGTCCAGGTTTAAGTGTGGTAAGCACACCTTGACCTAGCGCTTTCTCTTTTGCACGAGATGTAAATTCTTTTGCAATTTTATAGTTGACATCAGCATCTACTAATGCACGACGTATTTCTTTAAGAGTATCTGCAACGTTAACTTCGGTAATGCTTCCATGTCCTTTAAGGACGTGCATGGCTTTATCGAGTTTGTCAGTTAAATTATCAAACATATTTTGACTCATTTTTTGAAGAATGCAAAGATACTATTTGTGCGGTTTAACTTCAAGGTTTTAAAATGGTTTGTGCAACTGGTTATTGGCTTTTTTGAATGTTATACAGCTTTGATTTTGTATAAATTCATCATCTGGCTGTGGCAAGAGCTAACCGGTATGATTCTCTTATAATAAGAAAGCCCATTTTGCAAAAACAAAATGAGCTTTTATAATGGTAATAAGAAATCTTAGTTGATACCTACTACTTCTAGTTCAAATACTAAATCTTGTCCTGCAAGAGGATGATTAGCATCTACAACGATGTGATCTTCTTCTACTTGAGCAACTCTTAACTGGCGCTCTGTACCATCAGGATTTTGAGCCATAAGTCCCATACCTACTTCAGGCTTAACTTCACCAGGTAATTGATCTTTAGGTACTTTGTGAAAAAGCTCTTGCATTATTTCTCCATAAGCTTCTTCCTTAGGAATTTCTATAGTTTTCTTTTCATTTACTTTCATATCCACAAGACCTTTTTCAAAACCTGGGATCAATGCACCTTGACCTAATTGAGCTTCTAGCGGCTCTCTTTCGGCACTGGTGTCAAAAACTTGTCCTGTTGCTTTTAATTTTCCTGTGTAATGCACCTTTACAGTGTCATTTGCTTTTACTTGACTCATAACTATTGATATTTTGTATCAGCAGCAAAGGTATGGTTTACCATTAGATGTTAAAAACGAGAGCTGGATAATGTGGTTTTATTAAGAAAGACTTAACGATAAGAAACATAGTGAGATGTATTCCTAATTTTTTAACATGTAAAGGGGCAACTAACAAAAGCTTTACGTGCTTAAAAAGTTGCTGGATGGAAGCAAACCTGATGATACTTTTTGTGTTTTAAATGCTTAAGTCTGTAAGAAATGAGTTTTTAATTCCGCTTTCGCGAAAGCGGAATACTTAAGATCTATTTACTTATTATTTAGTTTGTTCATTACAAACACATGTGGGAACGTAATGCCGCCCAGAAAAGCAATAATAGTAGATAAGAATAAGTTGGTAAAATCGCTTAAAAAATAATAAAGCACAGCTAAGAATACTAATGCAGCGATCCAATATAGTAAGGAATCGAGGATATATTTTTTAATAGATTTTTTGTTCACCGCACCTTGTAAATATGAAATCTGACTATAGATAGATGGAATGCTATGCCACAATATAAAATATATAGCAAAGCCCCATACCAGACTAGAGGCAGAAAATAGGGTATATATAAGGAGTAGGTAAAAACATTCTTTCAATATTTCCTTCCAAGAAAATAGCCTAGCAAACTTTAAAAAGCTTAATAGCATGGTTGCTACAACTATTATTAAAGGATAGAGCAATACTTCACCTACCAGTTCACTGTTGAGTAAATCATTGATAATAAGCATGCTTTCCTCTAAATGAATCGTTAATAAGGTGAGAATTATAATGATGCCGTAGGAACCAATGAAAATTTTATAATACCAGGTGTTTTTAACTTCATATTTTTCAAAGTGCTCCTGCCCAAAGTGATAGCCACTTATTATTATAAAAAGCGTTAAAATAAATTCAGGAATGATAAAGAATAAGCCAAATCCGATGAGAACTGTTAAGGAATAAATAGATAAAAAGGTAATTTTTTTACGAATACTAAAAGTTTTTCTATTAAAATAAACTTTTAAATCATTTGCTCCATGACCTACACCTATAGTAAGAATTAAAAAATACCCCAATATAAACTCCATGCTTTCAGGTATTTGTATGGAAACCCATAAAGCAAAAAAGCTTATTACCATAATAAGGTTGTAAAGATGGGTTTTCTTTGACATTAATTTTGTTTAACATTAACATTTAAAAGGTAAACAGATTTATTTAATGTTTTGTATATTTACTTCAACATTAAAAAACCAAATTTATGAATTTTTTACTTTTAAATTTAGAAGTGGCAAAAATGGCCACAGATGATTACGTAGGATTTACGTTTTTCATTGGAAGTATGGCTATGATGGCTGCAAGTGCTTTTTTCTTTTTATCATTAAGTCAATTTGACAACAAGTGGCGTACGTCGGTGTTGGTATCTGGACTTATTACCTTTATTGCCGCAGTGCATTATTTTTACATGAGAGATTACTATGCAGCAACTGACAGCTCTCCGACATTTTTTAGATATGTGGATTGGACATTAACAGTTCCACTTATGTGTGTAGAGTTTTACTTAATTCTTAAAGTAGCAGGCGCAAAAATTGGACTTATGTGGAAATTAATCTTCTGGTCTGTTGTGATGTTAGTGACAGGATACTTTGGAGAAGTAATTGCACTAGGAAACCCTACTATGCAATGGGTTTGGGGTCTTGTTTCTGGTATTGCTTACTTCATTATCGTGTACATGATATGGTTTGGAGAGGCTAAGAAGCTTGCTCTTTCTGCCGGCGGTGCCGTGCTTAAAGCTCACAACGTGTTGTGTTGGTTCGTGCTAGTAGGATGGGCTATCTATCCTTTAGGTTATATTCTAGGGACTGAAGGTGGTCTTTTTGGATTACAATTAGTAGAAGACCCTAAAGCTGCACAAGAAGCAATGGATGTTGTATACAATATTGGTGATGCAATAAACAAAATAGGTTTCGGTCTTGTAGTTTACACGCTAGCTGTAGCGTCTACTAAAAAAGTAGAAGCATAAATTAAAATTGATTAAATTAAAAGCGGTGTCTTCTTGAAGATACCGTTTTTTTTATGCTTTAGTTTTTGTATTTACTTATTTAGATTAGGATAGATAGATGTAATTGATTTCAAATGTATATAGTGAATGTCAATTCCCACATTTTGAATTTATTTTATCCTTCCGCTCAATGGTAACTTTTTTCATAGATTTTGAGGGCGCTTATATGCCAATATTTTTCTTAAAATTAATTTGGGATGATAATTGCTTTCTATTTTCTTATAATTTGCATTGAATGATCCAACTTATAAATGTGTCCATTTGATCACATTTCATTTAAATTTCTTCTATGAAATCATCTTTTTTGTCTTTAATCCTTGCCACTTTATTTTTACAGAACGTAAATCTTGGGACTGATCCATATTTAAACAGCATAGCGGTTTATGCTTGTGAACGCATAACAAATAGTGAAATTTCAATAGAGTCACTAAGACAAAGAGATGCACTAGGTTTTTTGCACAAAAGAGGTCTTGAAGAGGTAAATAAGTCATTACAGCATCAAAAGAAAATGGCTGCCAAAGGTATCAAAGGCTTTGATTATGATGGATATGTAAATTTCTACTTATTACAAAGCTGTCCGTCCTTTGATCGGCTTTTTGAACGAATTGATATCAAACACCTTGATAATAAAAGAAAGAGAGTTAAATATATAGAGCTTCATAAATTTTCTAGAGACATCATGCAAGCAGACACTGTTGATGACCTCAATGATTATTTTGCAATACAAAATCAAGTTCAAATTCATAAAACCTTGCAACCAGTCCTTAGAAAAATGCAAGAATTGAGATGGGATATGAGTCTACAAATCTTCCCACCATTCGGTAATTCATACAGTTATGAGCTGATTTTTAAAGACGTTAATGATTTGCAACATACTTTTGAGATTTCAGTTGTTTTCAATAAAGATGGTAAAATAGGTGGTTTGATAAGTAATGAATATACTAAAGATCGTCCTAAGCCAGAAGAAGTCATCGAGACTATTGATGTAGTACCGGCTGGTCATTAAAATCAGTTCAAATATTTATGAAACGATGTGTGAACTGCTTTCAATTATTATCTGCAATTGTTCAGTAGACTATCACAGCGTTGTTTTCTACGATCTTATCAAAAATTATCCAAATAATTGACCAAGTGTCGATGGCTGATTCAATAACCAACCTGTTAAGCTATTCCTTGGTTTATTAGATGCTAATACAGCATGCGGTAGAACTGCGCTTTTAAACATCACACATCTAGATTCTATTGGCTCTACTAAAATGGACGTATCATCTTTCAAGAAGATTTCTAACTCTCCACCATCTCCTTTTTGCCATTTTTTATTCAAATAGATAATAACGCTAATGGTACGATTATTTCTATTATTAAATTGGTCTAAGTGTTTACTATAATGACCGCCTTTAGGATAATGGGCTAAATGAAACTCATATCCTGATAAACCTAGAAAACAATACCTGTTGTAGATGAAGATGGTCTCGTCAATTAAACTCCAAATTTCATTTAAATCTGAATCTCGTTTTCTATCCAGCCAGAAGGTGTAATCTCCTCGTATATCTTCTCTAACAATGTTATCGGTCAATGCTCCTACACCTGCTTTTGTAAAAGCATCATGGTGCGATTTAAAAAAAGATTGAATCTGTTCTAATCGATTTGGATCTAAAAAGTTATCTATAATAACATAATCATTTAAAGAGAGTTCATCCATCCAGGAAAGCCAGTTCTCTAGCTTATGACAATTTTTCAATATATAAAATTAGGTAAGTGAAAGTAGTTCTTTTATACATACGAATTGAAAATAATTGCATGCTAAGTGGTGTATAATTTAATACTTGATTTTGTACGTATCTTACTTCATAACAAATGATTAACAACAAAGAAATAAGTTCAGTCATTTTGGTAAATTCCTAATTTGATTCTAGAAATTTTCTAGTTGGAAGTGTAGTTGCTTACTTCATTACTATTCACCACTTCAACTATTAAGATCGAATCGGTTCTTAATTTGCTTGTTCATAGCGTATTCTATGTAATGCAGCGTCTACAAAAAGACTCAATCCTGTATTAAAAATAATTAGGGCACCTGTTCCATAGCCTACCCATTGCCACCAGTCAGCACCATTATATCTATAAAACGCTGCGTCAACTATACAACTAATTCCAGCACCTATAAGAACTAATCCTACTGGTGCTTGATATTTCCATCTGTTATAATGCTTTTGTGCTTTTTTGTTCATAAGGTAGATTTTAAGATCTAGAAGACCTGAACATGTCAGGTCTTTTCTCTATTTAGTCTTGTCTAGGAAATGACTGTTTTTGTATGTGTGACTAGTCCTAAAATAATCAATACAATTTATAAAAGTTTAAATTTATTATTTAAATCTCACTTGTTATGTTGTGAATTGCTTTCAGTTCTTATCTTTATAAGATAATTCGCAGTTAGGATCTGTAAATTTGATTTCAAACTGATGTTGTGAATTGCTTTCAGTTCTTATCTTTATAAGATAATTCGCAGTCTCGAACTTCGTCGGCTTTTTTTCTTCACTGTTGTGAATTGCTTTCAGTTCTTATCTTTATGAGATAATTCGCAGTAGCAGCTCTGCAACCTAACAGCGTTAGCGGGTTGTGAATTGCTTTCAGTTCTTATCTTTATGAGATAATTCGCAGTCTACTTTTGTTTTTGTTTTCATTATTATATGTTGTGAATTGCTTTCAGTTCTTATCTTTATGAGATAATTCGCAGTAGATTTTAGCGATAAAATAATATACAAAGCGTTGTGAATTGCTTTCAGTTCTTATCTTTATGAGATAATTCGCAGTTCGTTGCCATATTAATTAACGTTAAAGTGAGTTGTGAATTGCTTTCAGTTCTTATCTTTATGAGATAATTCGCAGTCCTCGGCTTCTGAAAAATTCGCAAAGAAGGGTTGTGAATTGCTTTCAGTTCTTATCTTTATGAGATAATTCGCAGTTAAATCTTTTGTTGTGTCTTTCATAATTTAGTTGTGAATTGCTTTCAGTTCTTATCTTTATGAGATAATTCGCAGTAAGCTCCCTTAATCGCATACAGTAGTTGCAGTTGTGAATTGCTTTCAGTTCTTATCTTTATGAGATAATTCGCAGTCGCAAACGAGTAAGTTTATTGCGTTGTACCGTTGTGAATTGCTTTCAGTTCTTATCTTTATGAGATAATTCGCAGTGCCTGGAGTTGATTGTATCCCCTTGGACGTGTTGTGAATTGCTTTCAGTTCTTATCTTTATGAGATAATTCGCAGTTTCCTTACTAAAAAGGGACACACAGAAGAGTTGTGAATTGCTTTCAGTTCTTATCTTTATGAGATAATTCGCAGTTAAGTGGAAAGCCTATCCGTAAATGGGTAGTTGTGAATTGCTTTCAGTTCTTATCTTTATGAGATAATTCGCAGTTTGTACATCTGATATACATTCAAATACATAGTTGTGAATTGCTTTCAGTTCTTATCTTTATGAGATAATTCGCAGTTTGCCGTTAAGCGTCCATTTACCGTTTATGTTGTGAATTGCTTTCAGTTCTTATCTTTATGAGATAATTCGCAGTTTCTAAGAATAGCTTAATAGCAGGAACATCGTTGTGAATTGCTTTCAGTTCTTATCTTTATGAGATAATTCGCAGTCTGATGAACTGCAAAACTTTTACCTTTACGTTGTGAATTGCTTTCAGTTCTTATCTTTATGAGATAATTCGCAGTACTCAAAAACTCCACCATCTTCAATAACTCGTTGTGAATTGCTTTCAGTTCTTATCTTTATGAGATAATTCGCAGTATTCAGGGAGTAGTTGAGCCTATTGCAGCAGTTGTGAATTGCTTTCAGTTCTTATCTTTATGAGATAATTCGCAGTCTAGTAGGTATTACAAAGATCGCTTATGCAGTTGTGAATTGCTTTCAGTTCTTATCTTTATGAGATAATTCGCAGTGAAACACGAATATACAAAGGCTTATCTTTGGTTGTGAATTGCTTTCAGTTCTTATCTTTATGAGATAATTCGCAGTAACAGCGTTGGCATAAAATCGAACGTTCCAGTTGTGAATTGCTTTCAGTTCTTATCTTTATGAGATAATTCGCAGTAAGCCTCTACTAAATCTTTGTAATCGTTTAGTTGTGAATTGCTTTCAGTTCTTATCTTTATGAGATAATTCGCAGTTCTTCCATTAATTTAATAAGCATCTTATCTGTTGTGAATTGCTTTCAGTTCTTATCTTTATGAGATAATTCGCAGTTTGTTGCCATATTAATTAACGTTAAAGTGAGTTGTGAATTGCTTTCAGTTCTTATCTTTATGAGATAATTCGCAGTAAGATAATTGATTTTATAAACGACAGTCCAGTTGTGAATTGCTTTCAGTTCTTATCTTTATGAGATAATTCGCAGTTGATAAAACCCTTCTTCATCGTCGAGTATTGTTGTGAATTGCTTTCAGTTCTTATCTTTATGAGATAATTCGCAGTATACCTGACGCATAGCGTTGGGTATCTGTGTTTTAAGGAGTTTCTTAGAATTAAGAATTTAGAGTAGTAGAATTGTTCTCGACTGCGCTCGAACTGACATTTCTGTATTCTAATATTTTTTAGAATAATTCTAGTTGTTGGTCACCAGTTTCTTTTTCTATTTCTTTTTTACCATGAAATAATTCCATCATACCAAATTGTTTATCAGTAATTTGCATGATACACACTTTACCTTTTTTTGGTAAATTGTTCTTAGTACGTTTAATGTGAACAGCACTATTCTCTCGACTAGGGCAGAAGCGCAGGTAAATAGAAAACTGAAACATATTAAAACCATCATCTAATAGTCGTTTTCTAAAACCACTCGCAGCTTTACGCTCCAGTCGCGTTTCTGTTGGTAAATCAAAAAAGACCAAAACCCACATAGACCTATACTGATTGAGTGTTTCTAGATGATTCATACTTTCTCATGTTTTATACATTCAAAAAGTTTCCATGAAACTTTGGGTATAAGATTTTACGACTGCTGCCATAAAAACATTCCCAGAGGGAATTAGTTGTGCGGCTCATCGCGTTCATCAATGGACTGTTTTTACCATCTATAAAAACATCCATCGCAGGAATCATTAACAATTGCGCTTTTAAAGCTGTACTAACTTCTTCAATATTCTCACCACTTACCACTAGTTCCCAAACAATATGATCTACAAAAGGTCGATAAGGTTCCATCACATCATCTGCTAGTGTAAAGGCGTTATATTTATTAGAATGAAAAATTCCTATGCTGGGTAATAAACCACTAGAGATGAGTGCTCTTGCTGTTACGGCTCTTAAAATGGCATAGCCATAATTGAGCAAACCATTAGGCGCAACCCCTTTTTGATTCCTGCTAAAATCTGGAATATCAAACAAATTTTGAAAATAAAATGCAGCAGCAAGTGCTTCTTGATTATTATGATCGGCTGTTTTTACTTCTTTGGCATAGCGGTGTAACCGTAATGGATTCTTACCTAATTTTTTAAAATGTAAAGCTTGGTTTTCAATTTTTGCAATAACGGTTTGTTGCCATAGGTTCTTTTTCAATGGAACACTGGCATTTAATTGATGACGATACCTTTCTGTCTGCTCACTGTGACCTTGCAGCGGTTGCAGAAAGCCAGTAGGTAAGTGCTGTGCATTACAAGTAATGACCGCCGTTTTATTATCTACCAGTTTCCTTATCAAACCTGTGGTAATGGTAATTTGTGGATGTTCTAAAACGATGTATCCTAGATCTTCAATAGGTATGGTTTTCTTTTCCTGATCCTCATCGGGAAAAGAAACTACCAGCTGATCGTTTTTAGTGCTGAGGTAGGCAGGATTACCGAAGAATAAGGTTCTTTTGATCATGATTTAATATTCTCCTATTTGAACGATTTGACCTAAGTGATTCATCCTCACTTTTACACAATTATGTAACTTCTCATCATTGAGTGATTTAATGTGGAAATACGTTATGTTTTTAAGGTTTGTATTTCCCTTAGGGGAAGCGTCAAGATGATGTCTGAAAATAAAATCTCTTATTACATTATTACCATACTTAACAATGGATATTGATTGAACATAAAATAGATATGGACTAATTACATTCATATTCTCCATACGTTTAAGGTCTAATTTGTCTAATTTAAAATCTTCATCTGGAAAAACAAACATTTCATTTTGCTTTAAACTAAATAACAATTCCCAGCCTTCAGGGTTAGTACTTCTAACGATAGATTCATTATTGTTTTTTCTAACTACAGCTTCATAAAAAGAAACCACTTCTTCATCTAAATTTCCATCTGGACTTTTGTAAATCGCCACATGATGATTATTTCCCGTACTTACGAAGTCTACTGGTATTTGATTTTCTGATTCATCGAGAATGTCATTGCCTAAATGATCTTTCTTGTGATGTAAAGATTCTGCATTACTCACTCCAGTAATCGTAACTCTTTTAATAGCTATTTGTTTTTCTTCATGCAGCCAAATAGGATTTTTGTCAAGGTCAGAAAATGCTTTTTTAGCATCGCCACCACAATCTAGAAAACGTTTTATTAATAACCTACGGATATTTCCATCTACAATTTTTTCTAATAGTTTTTCGGTTTTAAAATTATCTGGATTTACGTCTTTTCTTATCGTGTATATTTCCTCAAAACATTGCACTTCCTTAACTGGTTCATCCTTATAAATTAGAGGTAGGTTTTTTAGAGTTTTTATGTCGAAGGCGATTTCTGGTTTGTTATGATGTAATTCTAGATGTTTAAGTACTGATTTTTTAATTTCAGTATTTACTATCAGTTGAGCATCATTAAGAGTGAACTTCTTGTTTAACTTGGTTTTTTTATCTAGAATTCTTTTAGATTTTCCATAAATAGTTTCTTTGTGTAGTTGCCCTCTAGGAGTTTGCTGCCTTTTTTTATGAATAGATCCATCCTTGCCCTTGGTGGTATTCACATTCCAGGTAACGACCTTATTTTTATTCTTAAAACTGATAAGGATATCTTCAATGTGTTTTTTTGCGCTTTTGCGGAAGCGAGGTAAGGGTTTTATAAATACACGTTTACCATTATTGTTTACCGTAGT
The DNA here is from genome assembly GCF_965657255.1 of Nonlabens sp. Taxonomy (NCBI): domain Bacteria; kingdom Pseudomonadati; phylum Bacteroidota; class Flavobacteriia; order Flavobacteriales; family Flavobacteriaceae; genus Nonlabens; species Nonlabens sp. The sequence goes on along the minus strand of NZ_CBFHNM010000008.1, from coordinate 94,007 downwards.
GATTTGTTTTTCAATGTTTTTAATAATGGGATGATGGTCACTTTTTTCATTACGTCTTGCGTTGTAATTATTGATGTATTGAACATGATTGCGAGTGGTAAACGCTACAGTTAACGCATCCATAGCATGATGTCTATGGTCATTCCGTTTAGACCAGTCTTTTATGACTTCATATTTCTTCATATTTCCAGACCCAAGGTCTAACCGCTCTTCGAACTTTGTAAGTCCTAAAGCACGATATTTAGGAAGATTGAGTTCTTTCATTACATTGATTAAATCCCAATCTTTGCGCAATCTATCAGTTACAGATCCACTGGTAGAAAGTACATTTTCAAATACCTCAAAAAGCATGTCCTTTGCTTTTTTTGCAATGTACTGACTGTTGCGTAAATCTCTCTCGATAAAACCATCTGGAATATCATTTTGAGTGCGTAAAAGTTTTATCTGTTTTGCCTTACTTATTGCTCCGGTTTTATAAAGCATTTCTACACGTTGCGTATAATTTTCAATACTAGATGCATATTCATTTGTTATGAAATCGATAGCAGTACGATCTGCTTTTTTAAGATTGTCTTCTCTAAATGCAAGCGTTTTATTAGAATAAGAATCATCATAAGTTAAAGCTTTAGGTATGATGTGTTCTATATCTATCTTTTTAGAAAAAAGATCTTCGTGTTTAATAGGTTGATTACGGAATATATCTTTAAACCCATTCTTCTCTAGTTCTAAAAATAAGCGATAGCGTACCACATCATTTTTAGTAGGGTTAGGGATTCCAAATGTTTTTGTGATGTACTTTTTTAAATCTTCATTACGTTTTGTAGCATCGGCAATCCCTTTGGTCATATCTGCTCTTTCTTTTGCAGATTTTTTGAGTTCTCTTGCCAGTTCTATTCTTATTTCATCTGGTTTCCCGTAAGTTTCAATCACTTGGTTAACCACATTTACCATTTGATTGAGGATTTTTTCAACAACAGAATTGCGCAGGCTATTTTTCTTAATTAAATCGAGATGAGGTTTTAATTTACGATTTTCTAACTCTTCTTTAGTTAAACTATGAGAGTGGTTGTATCCTGCTTCTTTGCAAGCATCTGGATAAATATGTCCTGTTTCTAGAAATGGCATTATTTTTCTCAATGCCTTTGCAGATAGGTTTCCATGATCTGCTGTAAAGACAACTGATGCCATCAACTTTGCATACTCTGGTTTAAAACTAAATTTGTGATGAAGTGATTTTTTTAAGTTAACACTTTCGTTACCATAGATGAGCCTGTCAGATTCTGTTATTTTATCGTCTGTTTCAGTTGCGTAAAGAAGGTGCCATAATTGATATGATGCTTGTTTATCCCAATTATCAATATAAGCGTCAAATCGAAGAATGCCTTTGTCGATTCCTATTAACGGTAGAGTGTTTTCTAGTTCTTCAAGGATGTTACTTGCAGTGGCTTTACTCCAGTCTATGCCATAACCTTCATTTGTAGAAATGGTTTGAAGTACATTGAATATTTTAGAATTAGTGTGGTTACCTTCTATGGGAAGAGCAGCTCTATCTTTTGTCTTATCATAGTTACTTTTCCAATTTCTAACTTTTCCTAAATCAATGAAGTTAGATATGATTTTTAATAATACAGTGGCAGATAAATTACCTCTTACATTAAGTTCTTGAAATAATAACTGCCTCACTTCTTCATCTAGTTCTTTAACAATGAGGGATTTACCTTCTTCCTCATTATAATACTCAAGATTGTTTAGGTTTTGCCAGATTTTAGCCTGTTGAAATAAAGGAGAAGATTTAGGAATAACTTTTCTCCCTATGGTTCTTTGTTTAGTTTTACCAGTTTCTGTGTCTATATAATCTTGTTTCCAGCTTTCAAATTTACAGTAACTTAATAGGCCTTTTTGAGATTTTACTTTGCGCTGGTAAAAGATGATTATATCTCTTACTTTTTCCTTCAGTTGCGGTGATAGAACTTCATGATATTTAGCTTGTGTTTCCCATATTTTTTCAAACTCGTCCAGATAGTCTTGTCTATAAAACACCTGGTTTTTTAGTGAGGTATTTGGATTTTTGCTGAGTTGATCATATAAATACTGACCTACCGTTTTATTCTCAAAATGCAATTCTTTACTACGGTCAGATATTTTCCCTAAATAATCACTACTGCTATTAAGTTCTCCGTTTATTTCTTGTAAAACTATAACGAGTTGTTCTAGATCTAATTTTTCTGAAAGCGCTTTTGCACGCCACTGATAGTTCTCTAGTTTCTTTTGAGATGAATTTCCAGTACGTTTTATACCTACGAGATTAAAAGGTATTTCACAAATTGCCCAAGTAGCGTTTTTATTTTTTCCTTGTAATTCTGTAAATAATGAATCTTCTAGAATCTCCTTATAATATTTTTTTTGGTAATTCCAGATTTTTTTAAATTCAGCTAGCAAATCTGAGCGATAAAAATCTGGAATGAATTTTTTACCGTTATTTAACAGTGATAAAACATATTGACCAGGAGTTAAGTTTTCATCATATAACTTTTTAGCTACGTCCATTCCGTCTATAGCTACACCATCAGTCTCTTGAACAGTTTTTCTACTACTCTTGTAGCCACGCTTTTTGTTTATTGTTATTAATACCTTTGTGAAATCTTCTAATGAGATTTCACTGGTGGCTGCTTGAGCTCTTAAGGATAGAGTTTGATGAGTTGTCCCTTTACCTATTTCAGTTAATTGAGTATTAACATCAATTATTTTGTTTTTTAGCAGAACATCGATAAGATTCTTTCTACGCAATTTATAACGTTGTAAATTTCTTCTAGCAGCTCTTTTTAAAGTCCTATCGGCATTGGTTGACAACGGTCTTCCTTTTTCAAAGTCCGTTTTTTCATCTACTGTTAAAGGATTAACTCTAACGCCTAATTTTATAATAGATGAACTCTCATCTTTTTCAGTTGCCTCATTTACAAGTGCCCATCCTATGGATGTTGTCCCTAAATCTAGTCCTAATATTTTTTTCATAATCTAATTCTATGTATTTTCGTAACACTGAAAGCAATTCACAATAAGGATTATTCCGTTGTGAAAACATTTAAAGCGGCCTGAAAGGGTCGCTTTTTTCATTTTCATATTTTCGTACAATTTTTTCTCCTCATTTTTCTCAAAATAAAAACCCCAAAAACCACTCACGTCAAGCAAGCAGTTTTCAGGGGTTTTTAAAAATAAGAAAAAGAACCTTGTTTCAGGTCAACTCCTCAGAAAAAAATATATAAAATCTTCAAAGGATAAAGTGAGAATAGTCTAGAAAGGCTTTAGTTGGATTGATTTACTAGGTGTTTGGTACACTTTCGCGAAAGCGAAATTTTAATAATCAAAAACAAGAAATAAGAGTCAAGAAGAAAGAAACAAGAAACAAGAAACAAAATCAAAACTTAAACTTAAAAGCTCACAAACTCACATCTCAACGACTCACAACTCACAAACTCACAGCTCAGAGACTAAAACCTCACAACCTCAATAACTTAAGCCATAACGATCATTTAACGTAACAAAACGTTAAATACCAATAAATAAGAGTACTTTTGCAGCCGCTTAGAAGCATTATTTTTTATGAAAGATATCAGAAACATCGCGATTATTGCTCACGTAGACCACGGTAAGACTACGTTAGTAGACAAGATTTTACACCATTGTGAAACCTTCCGTGAGAATGAAACTACCGGAGATTTAATACTTGATAACAACGATATTGAACGTGAACGTGGGATTACTATTCTTGCAAAGAACGTTTCAGTAATGTACAAAGGAACAAAGATTAACATTATCGATACTCCTGGTCACGCCGATTTTGGTGGTGAGGTAGAACGTGTATTGAACATGGCAGATGGTGTACTACTTCTAGTAGATGCATTTGAAGGTCCTATGCCACAAACTCGTTTTGTACTACAAAAAGCGATCGACCTTGGGTTAAAGCCTTGTGTAGTTGTTAATAAAGTAGATAAAGAAAATTGTACTCCTGACGAGGTGCATGAATCTGTTTTTGATTTAATGTTTGAACTAGGTGCTGAAGAATGGCAACTAGACTTCCCAACCGTTTATGGTAGTGCAAAGAATAACTGGATGTCTGAGGACTGGAAGAATGAAACTACTGATATTGAGCCATTATTAGATATGGTTATCGAGCATGTTCCTGCTCCTAAAGTGGAAGAAGGAACTACTCAATTATTGATTACTTCTTTAGATTTTTCTAACTATACAGGTCGTATTGCGATAGGTAGAGTAAAAAGAGGTTCTATAAAAGAAGGGCAAAATGTTTCTCTTTGTAAGCGTGATGGTACTATCCAAAAAACAAAAGTAAAAGAAGTTTACGTTTTTGACGGAATGGGAAAGGCCAAAACCGATGAAGTAATGGCTGGTGATATTTGTGCTGTTGTAGGACTAGAAGGTTTTGAAATAGGCGATAGTGTTGCCGATTTTGAAAATCCAGAAGCGATGGAAACTATTGCTATTGATGAGCCTACAATGAGTATGTTGTTTACAATTAACGATTCTCCATTCTTTGGTAAGGATGGTAAATTTGTAACCTCTAGACACATTAATGACCGTCTTACTAAAGAATTAGAAAAAAACCTTGCTTTACAGGTACACGATACTGGTAGTGCAGATAAATTCATGGTTTTCGGTCGTGGTGTATTGCACCTTTCTGTATTAATTGAAACGATGCGTCGTGAAGGTTATGAATTACAAATAGGACAGCCACAAGTAATCATTAAAGAAATTGATGGTGTTAAATGTGAGCCTGTTGAAGAGCTTACCATTGACTTACCAGAAGAAGTAAGTGGTAAAGCTGTTGAAATGGTAACGCTTAGAAAAGGTGAAATGACTAGTATGGCGCCTAAAGGGCAACGTATGATTTGTGAATTTAAAATACCTTCTCGTGGTATCATAGGTTTACGTAATCAGTTGATCACAGCTACTGCTGGAGAGGCGATTATGAACCACCGTTTTGTAGGTTTTGAACCATATAAAGGAGAGATAGCAGGACGTATCAATGGATCTATGATCTCTATGGAAAAAGGAACTTCTATTCCTTATTCCATGGATAAATTACAAGATCGTGGTAAATTCTTTATTTATCCAGGTGAAGAGATTTATGGTGGTCAGGTAGTAGGAGAGAATTCTAGACCAGATGATCTAGCGATTAACCTTACTAAGACTAAGAAATTATCTAACGTACGTAGTGCTGGTAATGATGATAAAGTAAAAATTGCTCCACCAGTAAAGTTTACTCTAGAAGAAGCTCTTGAATACATACAAAAAGATGAATATGTAGAAGTAACGCCTAATCACTTAAGACTGCGTAAAATCATTCTTGATGAAGGAATGCGTAAACGTGCAGGAAAGCAAGTAGGATAATATTTTATAATGTTATATTTAAAAAGGCCGTCTTAATTGACGGTCTTTTTTGTTTGAAATACTTTTTTCTGCAAAATTTAGGATTAGAAATAATGTGTGAATAATAGTAAACAGTCATAAAAAGCTTTCTAGAAATCCTGCCAGTGCTTATGTTTCCTTCTTCTTATATTTACAACAAATAAATCTTTTGAGTATTACGATCAAAAAATACCAACCAGAAAATGCTACCCATTGGAATGCTTTTTTAAAGAAGTCTATCAACGGTACATTTCTTTTTGATCGCAGTTTTATGGATTATCACAGCGATCGATTTGATGATCATAGTTTGATGATTTATGAAGAGGACCAATTGATAGGAATTGTACCTGCGCATACAAAAGAAAACTGTTTTTACAGTCATCGAGGTCTGACTTATGGTATTCCAGTTGTGTTAGAAAATAAAACTAGAGCAGTTATAGTTGCCGTTTTAGAGTACTTGGATAACTCCGCTTTCGCGAAAGCGGAATTTAATCTAACACCTCAACATTACCATAAAGATAACTATATTCTATCTTCAAAATTAGTAGAAAATGGTTTCAAAATAGGTCGAATACTTCACAATATGTCTGTCGATCTTAAAGCAAACCTGAATATATCTTCAAAAAAAAGCATCGGTTACCGAAATGGTAAATTTGAAAACCTGAAAATAGAAAGAGGTGCAGATTTTAAGTCTTTTTGGGAATTAGTCTTAGTACCTTCTTTAAGAGCACGTCATAATTCTATGCCTGTGCATAGTCTAGAAGAAATAGAATTACTGGCATCTAGATTTCCTAATCATATCATCCAGCATAATGTTTATAGCGATCAAGAATTACTAGCAGGAATAACGTTTTTTATTAAGGGTAAGGTTATCAAGTCACAGTATGCTGCCAGTTCACCTGCAGGGATGAAAACAGATGCCGTAGGTTATATTTATATAGAAGCCATGAAAGAATATAAACATATAGGATATCATGTAATGGATCTAGGACCAGTTAATACATCTGATGGTAGTATTAATGAAGGTTTGTATAGATTTAAAAAACAGTTAGGAAGTGAAATGGAAGAAGTGTTAAGACTAGAAAAAGCCTATAAATAAAAAACCGCCTTTAATAAGTAGCTATCAAACACTTATTTCAAGACGGTTATTCAACCAAACTTAACTTATTTTTCTTTTTCATAATATCAGAGGAGTTTATAATTAATTAAAGGCTAATTCAATAATCTAAACAATAGTTCTTTTAATATGATAGTACAAATTTAGAGCTATTAAGAAGTTTAAGGTACTAATTGCTTGTTAAGCAATGTTAACCAGTGTTATCAATTTTTAGCAAAAAAGCGATTATTTTTGCTACATACTTTTAACAAATGAAGCATACCAAAAGATCTTTTCATTTTGCGATAATCTCGTCAGTTTTACTAGTTGTATTTACCATTCTATCGCAAACAACAAGAACTGTAGACAACAACATTAACGACATTACTGGATATTTAATGACCTTATTTTTTGTTACAATTCTAATGGGTTTTTTCTTTAGTATTTTGAGTATCAAAGAAAATTATCACTGGAAAAAGTATTTGGGAATAGGTATTAATTTTTTCTTAGTAATCATGACAGGTATCGCAATTGCTGGTAATTTACAAGACATTATAAAAGTCTTTGGTTAGCTTAGTTTTGTTGCTGTATATTCGTTATTCTATAGTATCTAAATGATTTAAAAATAAAAACGCAAATTCCATATTTAGATTTAAAACCTTTAAACGATAGGTTTGCACGGCAGGACTTAAAAACTTTCAAAGAAATTCATACCTCTGGGAGATTTATAGGTGGTGAATGGGTCACTAGATTTGAGAAAGAATTTGCTTCTTATTGTGGTGCTGTTCATTGTGTGGGAACCGGAAATGGTCTAGATGCGTTAACTATAATTTTGAAAGCAGAAATTGCCTTAGGAAATCTTCCTGTTAATGCAAAAATATTGGTGCCAGCGCATACGTATATCGCAACTTTTTTGAGTATCATTCATGCAGGTATGCAACCTATACCGGTAGATGTAGAACAGCTCAATTTAACTGGAAATATTCTACAACAAATCACATCAGAATATGATGCGATAATAGTGGTGGACATTTATGGTAAACTGGTTGAGGATGAGGTCTACGCTTTCGCGAAAGCGAAACAAAAAAAAATCTATTGCGACACAGCACAATCTCATGGAGCAACAAATGCCTGTGGTGTAAAATCGGGAAACCTGGCAAGAGCAAGTGCTTTTTCTTTTTACCCTACTAAAAACTTGGGCGCCATAGGTGATGCAGGAGCTATCACCACAAATGATAAGGAGCTGGCTAATATGTGCCGCAAAATAGCTAATTACGGTAGGCAAAGTCGTTATAAAAATAGCGTCATAGGAGTCAACTCTAGATTAGATCCATTGCAAGCTGGATTTTTATTAAATAGATTACCACTTCTAGATTCAGATAATAAAAGGCGTGTTGAGATTGCTAATTATTACTTGGATCACATTGATAACGATAAAGTAATCGTATTATCTCATGATTTTACAAATCATAGTGCTGTACATGTATTTCCTGTTTTTGTAAAAAATAGAAATGTATTTGTTAGTTATCTAGATCATAAAGGGATAGGAACAAGTGTCCATTATGAAGTGCCACCGCATAAACAAAATGCCTTTAAGGAGTTGAATCATCTTACATTTCCAGTTACTGAAGAATTACATCGTACCGAGGTAAGTTTACCATGTCATCCATTATTAAAAGATGAAGAAGTGTTACAAATAGTAAGAGTTGTTAATGCTTACTAGATGAGAAGATTGCTAGATAAATTTAATAAAAATTTATTGCTCAAGGTTGCTGGGTTCAATTCTATTCATATTTTTCTTAAAATAGGAACAGGTGCCATCATGTCCTGGATTCTGGCTAATTATGTAGGTGCTGCAGGAATGGGTGTTTTAGGTAATTTGCGCAATTTTATGCAAGGACTATTAACCTTTTCTGTGCTAGGACTAGAGAACGGTTTAGTTAAAAATACAGCTCAATATCAAGAACAGCCGCTTCAATTAAAAAAAGTTTTTAATACCAGTTGGGTATTGAGTATTGCTGCAAGTAGTGTTGCGGCAATTATTGTTTTTTTTGCTGCTTCGTGGTTGGATCAACAGCTTATTGCTACAGATGTTGATTTTTCAATAGTTTTTAAGCTCATCGCTTTTTCACTACCGTTTTATGTGATTTTTATTTTCATCACTAGTTTGATGCAGGGATTTGAATGGTATAAGAAATTTATCATACTTAATATCATCATCAGTATTTTAGTGTTTGCCATGTCTGCAGGACTAGTTTATCAGTACAATTTAACTGGTGCTTTATATTCCTTAGTTTTTGTTCCTGTAATTCAATGTGCAGCAGCATTATTTTATTGGTTATCTCAATATGATCAACCGGTACATTTAAAAGAATTATTGGGCTTTCATTTTGATGGACGTACAAGTCGACAGTTGTTTAAATACAGTATTATGGCATTAGTAAGTGCCTTATTGATACCTCTAGTGAATATTTTAGTAAGAGAATATGTACGATCAGAGGTTAGTGATGAGGCTGCTGGCTGGTGGGAAGCTGTGGTTCGTATTTCTAGTTATTACATGCTTTTTGTGACTAGTTTAATCAGTCTTTATGTTTTACCTAGTTTGAGTAAAGACACAACTTATTCTAATTACCGATCTACGATTTTAAATTTTTATAAAACTATTTTGCCACTGGTAATCATCGGTTTAATTGCCGTTTACCTCTCTAGGAATTTCCTTATATCATTTCTTTTTACTGAAGAGTTTGAGCCATCTACTACCATGTTTAAATGGCAGTTGCTTGGTGACTTTGTCAAAATTATAACTACTGTAATGGCTTTTAGGTTTATAGCTGTTAATGATTTATGGCGCTATCTCATTGCAGAAGTTTTGAGCATTCTTTCCTTTTATTTATTCTCCTTATACTTTATACCTTTGTATCAAGAAGAAGGTGTGGTGATCGCTTACTTAGGTAACTATTTATTTTATTTTGTTCTACTTCTTATCATATTGCGTAAGGAACTTTTTACTAAACACCAACTGATTTAATTGCTATCAGGTACGCCGGTGCGTCTAACTTGTTTGATAACAGTGTCTGATTTTTTTAAATTAAGACGGTTATCTTTTTCGGTTATAATTGCCATAAAGGTATACGTCGTTTCAGCATTTTTCAATGGAATCATTTCTAGAAGACCCACTTTAGTTTTAGCTGGAATAGTTTTATTCATCCGTCGGTCTGCACGTTCTCTAATAGCCTTACTGTTTACTCTAAAAAATGATCTAGATCTTTATCAGTAGTATTCTCTGCAACATATACAATACTTCTTTTTTTTACGGATAGTAATATCTATGCCTGGTTGCATACTTTGATCGGGAGAAATGAAAAGAAGCAAGAGAATAAAACTTGTGAACTTCATAGCACTATTTTTATAAATGCTTTCAAATTTTATGCCTCGCTAGTTCGCACCAACTTATATTTGTAAAATTAGTAAATTTCTCTTTTTGCTGTTGGTGGTTGTTCCGCTTTCGCGAAAGCAGATTCATTTAATACTTATCCACATCATTATGAAACTAAACTTAAACAGACCTATTTGCTTTTTTGACCTAGAAACTACCGGTGTAAATATTTCTAAAGATAGAATAGTTGAGATTTCTATACACAAGGTTTTTCCTAATGGAGACGAAAAAACCTATACGTTTAAAGTGAATCCTACAGTACCTATACCAGCTGCAACTACTGAAGTTCATGGTATCACTGATGATATGGTTAAAGACGAGCCTACCTTTAAAGAAAGAGCACATGAAGTGCACAATATCATCAAAGATTCTGATCTGGCAGGTTTCAATTCTAATAGGTTTGACATTCCTTTACTTGCAGAAGAGATGTTGCGTGCAGGAGTAGATTTTGATATGGGCAATCGCAATGCTATTGATGTACAAAACATTTTTCATAAAATGGAGCAACGTACACTAGTTGCAGCGTACAAATTTTATTGTGATAAAGATCTTACCGATGCTCACAGTGCTGAGGCAGATACGATTGCTACCTATGAGGTGTTGAAAGGTCAATTAGATCGTTATGATAATCTAGATAATGATATGAAATCCCTTGCAGAATTTTCTACTCGTAGAAAGCCGGTTGATTTTGCTGGTATGTTAGCTTTTAATGAAGCAGGAGAAGAATGTTTTAATTTTGGAAAGCATAAGGGCAAACGTATAGTAGATGTTTTAGAAAAAGAACCAGGTTACTATAGCTGGATTCAAAATGCAGATTTCCCTCTTTATACTAAGAAAGTACTAACAGCCATAAAGCTGAGAGGTTTTAATAGTTAGATTATTGTTGAGGTTGTAGAAGCTGTTCGTGATTATAAATATGTGTTTACATGATGCTTACGTTTTTATAGTTTGATTTATGTAATGATTTTGATGTGTTATTTTTAGCTATATTTGGTTCAAATGATTTCTCTTGAAAACACAACACTACTTTTTTATTTTCTTTTTATCCTTTTTTGTTAATGGTCAAGAGTTGCCACCGATTAATAATTATGAACCATCTGACTATAATGCTGGTAACCAAAACTGGATGGTGTCAGAATCAGAGGACCATTTTATTTACGTAGCTAATAATAAAGGACTGCTGGAATACAACGGATCTCAATGGAACTTATACAAAACTCCTAATGAGAGTATCATGCGATCAGTTAAAGTTAAAGATGATCGCATATATACTGGCTGTTATATGGATTTTGGGTTTTGGACACGCACGGATACTGGCCAGTTAAGTTATACCTCTATAATCGAGACTTCAAATTTTGAACTTCAAGAGGATGAGCAGTTTTGGAATATTATTGTTAAAAATGATTACGTTCTTTTTCAGTCCCTTTCACATATCTATTCTTTTGATGTTAAGTCTGAAAAAGTTACCCAAATAGCAAAACAATCGGAAATCAATAAACTTTTTCAAGTTGGTGATTCTTACTACTATCATGTATTAGGAGAAGGTTTGTTTCAAGTCATCAATAAAAAGCCTCAGTTAAAAGGGTATTCTGATTTTTTTGTTAATGAAACGATTGTTTTGATGTTTGAATTTGGTACTCAAATTTATTTAATCACACAAGATGCTGATATTTATATTTATGATAATGGTAATGTGACACAAGTCGCTACTTCTCAATTTAAAGAGAAAGTAACTGTTTACAGTGCTGCGCTTTTAAGTGATAATAGCTTATTACTGGGTACAATTGCCAATGGAGTTATTTCTATGAATCTAAAAGGAGAAATTAATTACTCCTTAAATCAAGCAGATGGATTAGTAAACAATACCTGCTTGTTTGTATTTGAGGATAGTGCTAAAAATGTTTGGTTTGCTTTAGATAATGGAATTAGCTCTATAAATATAGACTCGCCTTATAAAATATACAGCGACAAGAACGGAAATTTAGGAACTGTTTATGCATCTTATCAATCAAATGATATTTTATATATAGGTACAAATCAAGGTTTGTTTTACAAACAAGATAATGATGAAAATTTTAAGTTTATTGATGGGACAGAAGGTCAAGTTTGGTCTATAAGTGAAATTAACGGAACTATTTTTTGTACGCATCACTTAGGTGTATTTATTTTAAATGATACGAATGCAGAGAAATTGAATAAGACCATAGGCACATGGCAATTAGAAAAGCTTCCTAATCATCCAGATAAATTACTTGCAGGAACTTATAGAGGGTTGCAAATCTTAAAATTACAAAATGATGAGTGGATATTTAGTAATAAAATAGAAGGTTTTGATATTAGTTCCAAAGGAATAGTAGCTTTTGAAGATCAAGTTTATGTTAATCATGAATATAAAGGAGTTTTTAAAATTAAGTTAGATGATCGATTTGAAAAACTTGTGAAACTGGATAAAGTAGTCACATTAGGTAAAGGCATTGCCTCTGATATTATAGATTTCAAAGGGGAATTGTTTTTTTCAAAGCGTGGTGAAATTTATGTAAATACTGATTCTAGCGACGATTTTATTAAGGACGAAGAGTTAACTAAACTTGTTGCAAATGATCAATATACATCAGGTACTTTTATTAAAAACGATGGGTATCTATGGTTGTTTACATCAGAAAATATTCATAAAATTAATATAGAAGACATTAATGGGAAGTATAATATAGAAAGCATTCCTCTTAGTTATGAGCTTAGGAAAGAAAAGATTGGATATGAGAATTTAACTAAGGTAGGTCCTAAAAAGTATTTGATTGGAACTTCTTACGGTTACACTACCTTAGATCAAAATTACGATTATACAAAAAGCCATAAAGTCTATATCAATAGTTTTGATCGAATAGACAAAAATGAAGTTTCTAATCTTAGTTTAATTACACCTTCTGAAATTCCTTATCAGGGCAATCATTTACAAATAAGTTACTCTTCTCCATTTTATCAAACTTTAAGTACGGTAGAGTTCCAATATAGGCTACTAGGGCAAAATGAAGAATGGAGCTCATGGAGTAAATCAAATAGTATTGAATTTAAAAATTTGTCTTACGGCGATTACACATTCGAAGTAAAATCAAGGGTCAATACCATTGAATCTGATAATATTGATTCACTCAGTTTTACAATCCTTAGACCTTATTACTTAACTAATTTAGCCATTATATTTTATGTTATCTTATTGGTGTTACTTATAATAGTCCTCAATGTTTTTTATATCTGGTATTTTAAGAAACAAAAAGAACTTGCGTTGCAAAAGCAGCAGAAGGAGTTAGAACTTAAGAACATGACCAACGAAAAGAATTTAGTTGAATTACGTAATGCTAAATTAAGAAGTGATATAGAACATAGAAATAAAGAGTTAGCAATTTCTACAATGGCTATGATAAAGAAAAATGAAACGCTTAACGAGCTTAAGGAAGAACTTGATAACCTTCCCAAATCCGAAGAGTCTAAATCGTTGAAGAAGATGCTAGATAAGAATTTGAATAGCAAACAAGACTGGTTGACTTTTGAAGAAGCTTTCAATAATGCAGATAAAGATTTTTTTAAGAAAATTAAGGAATTACATCCTACATTAAGTTCAGGTGATTTAAGGTTATGTGTATATTTAAGACTGAACCTCTCTTCAAAAGAAATAGCTCCTTTATTGAATATTTCACCTAGAAGTGTCGAGATTAAACGATATCGTTTGCGAAAAAAACTAGCTCTGTCTAGAGAAGAAAGTCTCACAAGTTACATTGTTGAGATTTAGATCTCGCATATTTTTTATTCATATAACTCAACATCCCTACATCAATTAGTAAATCAAAGTGATTTTTTATACGTTATTGTTTTTTTAAAGTGTTAAAAATCAGTTGAATGTGTTTTTTTATTTCTCTTTTGATATAAAAGTGTTTTTTTAACACTGTGTATGATTTTTGTTGTAGTCCATTTTCAGTTCATAAAATTTCATTACGGCTATATTTAAAACATGGAAAATCTCACTTGATTTTTTTCAATATTTTTTAAAACTGCTACCTATGAAGAATTTTTATTTCACTTTAATTTTGACATTATTTGTCTCCATTGCTTTTGCTCAAAGCCAAAAAGTTTCTATCCTAAATGATTTAAATGGTCAAACTCTATTAGTTAATGGTAAACCTTTTATGATTAATGGTATGAATTGGGATTATGTGCCAATAGGAACTAATTATTCATATAATTTCTGGACAAAGCCTGATGATTTTATTAAATCTGCTTTGGATGCAGAAATGAGCCTTTTAAAAAATATGGGAGTGAATACTATTCGTGTGTACACAGGTATGCAGCCTAGATGGGTTCAGTACATTTATGAAAATTATGGTATTTATACGATGATTAACCATTCCTTTGGACGATATGGTTTGACGCTAGATGGTAGCTGGGTTCCTAATACAGAATACTCTGATCCTAGAACAAGGAAATATCTTCTGAAAGAAGCAACCGATCTAGTAAATGAGTTTAAAAACACTCCTGGCCTTTTATTATTTATGTTAGGAAATGAAAATAACTATGGACTTTCATGGGGTGGAGCAGAGACAGAAGATATACCAATTGAGACAGAAGGCACGGTAATAACTAGAGCAAGAGCTATGTACAAGCTTATGAACGATGCTGTTGTAGCCATGAAAGCTATTGATTCCAATCACCCAATTGCTATTTGTAACGGTGACTTGCTATACGCAAATCTAGTTGCTGAGTATTTAACTGATATGGATATATATGCAACTAATATGTATAGAGGTGTTTCTTTTGGAGATGCGTTTGAAAGAGTTAAAAATGAAATAGGAAAACCTATCATGTTTGCAGAGTTCGGTTCGGATGCATTTAATGCTAAAGAAAATCAAGAGGATCAAAAAATGCAAGCTTATTACACCGTAAATAATTGGAGAGAGATTTATGAAAATGCAGCTGGCTTAGGTAAGTCTGGAAACTCTATTGGTGGATTTACTTTTCAATTTAGTGATGGATGGTGGAAAAGAGGACAAACAGAGAACCTGGATATTCATGATACTGAAGCTTCTTGGGCTGCCGGAGGTTATGATATCGATTTAGCACCTGGTGGAAAAAACATGAATGAAGAGTGGTTTGGGATATGTGCCAAAGGTCCAACAAATGAAAGAGGTTTATATACATTATATCCTAGGGCAGCATATTATGCTTTAAAAGAAGTCCACGATTTTAACCCTTATAATTCTAGTGTTACTTCAGCGTCTTTTGCCAGTTATTTTAATGAAATCAGCTTAATGGATGCAGTTTTAAGAGCTAGAGGAGATAAAGCCGCTTTGGGCGGAAGTGATTCTCAAAAACTAAGAATAAGTCAGCTTAGTGCTCGTTTTACTTCATTTAATACTGGTGGTAGTTTAATTACTACTCCAGATACTCCAGATCCAGATGCAAATGTTTTTCCAAATCAATTAGGTTTTGATCATATGCAATCCTATTTCATTGGGGTAGAAGGTAAGCCTTCTTCGAACATGAGGGCAAATGTCAACTTTAATATTATCGGTAAAGTGGCTGAAAATCCGATTGATGAGATATTTTATGAAAACAGAGCTAGGCCTATTTTTACATTGGATTCTAATGGGCAGCAAGTGCTTCAAAATGACGTCAATAGGGTCAATGTTTATGACGCAGAGTTTGAGTGGAATGCAAAGGATTTTGACTTAAGAGGATTTTATAGAACTGGTCATTACCATTGGGGTTATGAAGGAGATTTCTTTGGGTTATATCCTGAAGCAAATTATGGTCCTAATCTAGATATTTATGGTGGAGAAATTCTAGGCTTTGAAATAGACGCAAAAGGAGCAGCAAAAGGATTGAAAGCAGCATTCGGACCACAGCTATGGTGGGGCGCAAACCCAACCGCTTTAATAAAGTATAGTCGTCAGGTCGGCCAGTGGGGACTTACAGGTATTTACCATAGAGATTTTGAAACCGATATTGAGTTAGATGAAAATGGTGTTCGAGTTTTAGATCAAAATCAAGTACGTAGTGGAATCATTCCAGCTTTTCCTACAGAAAGAGCCACTCTGGTAGTAGAAAGAAATTTAGGGAGTTTTGGTATCACTTTAGGAGGGATTTGGGGTGGTAGTCCTCTTAATGGAACTTCTTATCAGGATTTTACAGGAACTGAAGGCAATTATACAGTTTTTAGTGATGTTGTTAAATCTAGTGATAATTGGGGAGGAAAAGCAAAACTTACTTATCAAGGTGGTAAAGTAAATGCTTACATCCAAGGTGGTGTTATGGGTCTAGTAGCTAACGGTGGTGCAGATCAAACGCAAACCTTTACAGGATGGAGATTAAAGGATAATGGTAGTGGTAATCAATCTAACTTCTTGGCAGGAATGACATACACATTAGGTAATTTTCAGATAGCACCTAATTTCCTATGGCAACAGCCACTAGTAGATCCGATGCCTAACGACGTAGGAGCACCTGGAAGATTAAGAAACTTTATCGATGATCCATTTGCAGTAAGAGGTAATCGAGAGACAACTGCTGGAGAATTGCTATTGACTTATGATCCTACACCGGGAACATGGATGTATGACTGGGACAGCGATAGAAAAGAAGATGCAATATTTGCTATGAGTGCAGGATTTGTTTTCCGCCATTTACCAACTACACAAGATGGACACATAGGATTTACAAACACAAGAGAGTTTTTAAGATTTGCGCAATCAGCTCCTGCTGAGGATTTATGGGAAGCTCACACACGTATTGTTTCCAAATTAAGTCCAAACTTAGGTCTTATTGGTAATTTTTTCTACGGAAACGGTCAAGCGAATGGTGACTCTGAAAGATTAATTAATCGTTACGGCGGAGACATCAGAATGATTTATAATAATATAAAGGTACAATCTCATGTTAAGTTTAATGATTGGGGCCCATTTGATTACCATCGAGATTTTAACTTGACTTATCCCGTACAATTAATGTTGGATTTGTCGACCACTCTAGGAAAGCCTGATTGGTTCATATTACCTAGTACGGTAGTGGGTATTAGAGGTACCTTCAGAACAATGGATGCTAATTCTCCAAGATATTCCCCTAATCTAGTAGCACCTAATACTTTTCCTCCAGTGCCTACAATAAGCCCAGTAGGATTCCCTGATGGCACGGAATGGGAAATTAGAACATACATACACATCAATATTGGAAATTAAAAAATGACAGCAATGAAAAATATTAAAATTAAGTATTTGAAGACTTTCAGTCTTGTGATAATGATCTTAGGCTTTATCATGGGATGTGAAAGAGATATATCTGATGAAGCAGTGTTAGCAACATTTGCCTCTACACCAGAAGTTTTTACAGATTCACCTGTTGGATTAGGAACGGACTTTTACTTTCCGTATGCAGATTCAAAGTTCACTGCGTTTTCTGTAGATAATGAAGAAGGTTATCAGAGTAACAGCTCTATTCGTATCGATGTACCTAACGAGAATGATCCTCTTGGTGCCTACGCAGGTGGGATTTTTAGAATTGACGGTGCTGGCCGTGATTTAACTAGGTATGATGCTCTTACTTTTTGGGCAAAAGCATCACAAGGTGTAACAGTAGGTGAGATAGGTTTTGGTGAAGACTTTTTGGAAAATCGATTTCAAGCGACAAGAACTAATGTAAGTGTTGGGACTAATTGGACTAAATACATTATTCCTATCCCTGATCCATCAAAACTTACAGAGGAAAGAGGTATGCTTAGATATGCGGCTGGTACGCAAGGAACTGGTGGTTCTGGATATGTTTTGTGGATTGATGAATTAAAATTTGAAAAATTAGGAACTATAGCACAACCTCGTCCATCTATTGTTAATGGTCAGGATGTAGTTGTAAGTTCTTTTATAGGGGTTACTTCTAATGTGACAGAATTGGTCCAAACCTTTAATTTAGGTACTGGTCAAGATGTTTCAATTTCTGCTGCACCAGGCTACTTTGAATTTACATCTAGTACTCCATCGGTGGCGTCTGTTAGTCCTACAGGTTTGATATCAGTAAATACAGCTGGGACGACTGAAATAACAGCTAGCCTTGGAGGTAATGATGCCTCTGGATCCATAACAATTAATTCTTTAGGTAACTTTCAACTGGCCCCAATACCGACTAGAGCGCCTAGCAATGTTGCTGCTATTTTTAGTGATGCCTATAATCAAGAGCCAGTAGATTTTTACAATGGGTTTTGGGAACCTTTTCAAACGACTTTATCAGCAGATTTTGATGTGAATGGAGATAATATTTTAAATTATACTAACTTTAATTTTGTCGGGCATCAATTTGCTAACCCTACTCTTGATATCACTGATAAGTCTAATTTACATGTTAACATGTATATCCCAGGAAGTATACCAGCAAATCTAGATTTTCTAATTTCTGTAGTGGATTTTGGAGCAGATGGAGTTGACGGTGGTGGTGACGATACGAGACAACAAATATTTTTTAATGGATCTGACTTCACAGCAGACTCATGGGCCACTCTTGATGTACCTATTACATTAGCTAATAAATCAAACATCGGATTAATCATTTACGAGAATATCAATGGATCATCCTTAAGAAATTTCTATTTAGATAATGTGTATTTTTATGGAGAGCCTACATCTCCATCAGTTCCTGCAGCAGCGCCTACAGACCCAGCTGGAAATGTCATTTCTATTTACAGTGATGCCTACACAGATGTTAATGTCGACACATTTAGAACACCTTGGTCGTCTACTTTAACAACGCTTACCGATGAAGTAATTGCCGGCGACAATGTAAAAAAATATGCCTCTTTAGGATTTGCAGGTATTGAAACTATCGTGAATACGGTGGATGCAAGTGCTATGACTCATTTAAGATTCGATACATGGTCTGCTAATTATACTTCGTTTGCCATAAAGCTAGTAGATCTTGGGGCAGATAATACCATCGGCACCGCAGATGACTCAGAACATGAAATTACGATTACAAATCCAGCAACAGGTCAATGGGTAAATCACGATATTCCATTATCAAGCTTTACTGGTCTTACTGCCAGATCTAATATTGGGCAGTACATTATCGTAGGACAACCTACAAATGCAAATGACGTATTTATCGATAACCTGTATTTCAGGAATTAGATTCATTCTCGTTTATAGATCAATTCTTTATATAGGTTGGATGATCTCGCTTTCGCGAAAGAGAAACCATTAAGAGCCTCTAAGGAAGTAATAATATATAATGAGGTGAAGAACATATCCTCACCTTAAAAACTTACAGACATGAAACATAATTTTAAATTCTCACAAATAGGGATCTTAGCCTTACTTTTTGTAACAGTATTAAGCTGTTCCACAGATGAGAAACAACAAGTAACAACACTCAATAAATTAGTGTTAGAAGATAATTTTGATGTTAACGGAGCACCAGATGCAGCCCTATGGGGATTTGATATAGGTAATGGTGCTGCAGAAGGTATTCCTGGTTGGGGAAATAATGAACTTCAATATTATACGGACCGATCGGAAAATGTAGTTGTAGAAGATGGTATGCTTAAGATTACTGCCATTAAAGAGAATTTTCAAGGTTCTGGATTTACATCTGCTAGATTATTAACAAAAGGAAAATTTCAGAAAAAGTTTGGTCGTTTTGAGGCAAGAATAAAACTTCCATGGGGACAAGGTTTATGGCCTGCATTCTGGATGTTAGGTGATGACGAGAATGGCACAGTAAGCTGGCCACAGCGAGGAGAAATAGATATTATGGAAAACAGAGGTCAAGAGCCTACTATAACTCATGGTAGTGTACATGGTCCAGGTTATTCTGGAGCAAATGCAGTAACTAAATCTTATGACCTAGTTACAGAAAGATTAGATACTGAATTTCATGTATACGGTATAGAATGGGGACCAGATTATATCAATTATTACATTGATGATGTACTGTTTAATCAAATCACTCCAGAAAGTAATGGACTAAACGGAGAATGGGTTTTTAATGACAGAGAATTTTATATGTTATTAAATGTTGCTGTTGGAGGTTCTTTTGTTGGAGCACCGAATCAAAACACAGTTTTTCCACAAACGATGCATGTAGATTACATTCGAGTTTATGAATAATTTATATGTGAGATTTTGAATTGATAGAATTGATGGCTTTTAATTCTAAACTATAAAAGCTTTTTTATCCATTTTTTATCTCATAACTAATACAAAATTTCAATTTAAGAGTAACCAATTACAAAATGACCGACAAAGAAATATTCCTTGGAAATCAAAAAGCCACTTTTCAAAAAAATGAAGTGAAAGGTGAATTAGTAGATTTCAAAAATGAGAAATACTACAAAATAAGTAATCACGATGCCATGCGCCCTTTTTTTATGAGCATAGTCAGTGATTCAAACCACTGGATGTTCTTATCGAGTAACGGTGGTCTAACAGCTGGTCGTAAGAATAGTGATGCTGCTCTTTTTCCATATTATACAGATGATAAAATTACAGAATCTGCAGATGTTACCGGTAGTAAAACCATTATTAAAATCCAGCAAGATGATCGTGAGCTGTTATGGGAGCCTTTTTCTGATCGTTACACAGGAATTTATAAAGTAACACGTAATCTCTACAAGAATGTTTATGGTAATAAATTAGTTTTTGAAGAGATCAATCACGATTTAAAACTAACCTTCAGATATTCTTGGAATTCAAGTGATATCTATGGGTTTGTAAAAAAATCAGAGTTGATAAATGATGGTTCTGACATGGTTAGAATGACTGTTTTAGATGGTCTACAAAATGTACTACCAGCAACAGTAGGAGAAGATTTGCAAAAAGCCTCTAGCAATCTTGTAGACGCTTACAAAAGATCAGAGCTTAAAAAAGAATCTGGAATAGGAATCATAACCCTTAGTGCTGTAATCGTTGATAAGGCAGAACCTAGTGAAGCTTTAAAGGCTAATATAGTTTGGGCCTTAGGTGTAGAAAATCCTAAATTTTTATTATCCAGCACTCAGTTAGATAGTTTTAGAAAAGGATATAGTATCCATGAAGAGACAGATGTAAAAGCAGAAAAAGGCGCTTACTTTATAGTTTCAGACATGTTAATAGGATCTGGCGATACTAGAGAATGGTATTTCCTAGCAGATGTGAACCAAAACATTGTTTCCATAAATGAAATCTCACATCAAATAGAGACGGATACCAATCTTATTGATAGAGTTAATAAAGATATTGAGTTAGGTTCTAATAAATTGATAGCTCTTACTGCTGCATCAGACGGTTTACAGTTAACAGAAGATCCTTTGACTAATAACAGGCATTTTGCAAACACTATGTTCAACATTATGCGTGGCGGTATCTTTGATCACAATTATGTTGTTGAAAAAGATGATTTTTTAGAATACCTTAAAGCAGCAAATATTGAAGTGTTTGAAAGCTGCAAACATTTAATTAAAAACCTAACTTCAGAATTTAATAAATCTGATTTAAAAGAGATTGTAGACTCAAGCGATGATCCAGACTTTAAAAGGTTAGTCATTGAGTATCTACCTTTAAAATTCAGTAGAAGGCATGGAGACCCTAGTCGTCCATGGAATAAATTTTCTATCAACACACGTAGTGAAGTAGATGGTTCTAAGATTTTAGACTATGAAGGAAACTGGCGTGATATTTTCCAGAATTGGGAAGCATTAGCTCATTCTTATCCAGAGTTCATAGATGGAATGATTCATAAATTTTTGAACGCGACTACCTTTGATGGCTATAACCCTTATAGAGTTACAAAAGGAGGTTTTGACTGGGAAGTAATAGAAGAAGATGATCCATGGTCTTACATAGGTTATTGGGGTGATCATCAAATAATTTACTTACTGAAATTCTTAGAATTTATACGAGATTATTATCCTGGAAAATTAGACAGCTTCTTAACTGAAGATCTGTTTGTTTATGCAAATGTTCCTTATAAAATAAAGAAGTATTCAGATATACTGCAAAACCCAAAGGATACGATAGATTTTGATTACCGCTTACAAGAAGTAATTGAGGAAAGACGTGAAGAGCTAGGAGCAGATGGAGCATTAATAAAAACTTCTTCAGGAGCTATTTATAAAGTAAATCTAGTAGAAAAACTTCTTGCAACTGTTCTAGCTAAAGTTTCTAACTTGATCCCAGAAGCAGGAATATGGTTAAATACGCAACGACCAGAATGGAATGATGCAAATAATGCCCTCGTTGGTAATGGTGTTTCCATGGTAACACTTTATTATTTAAGACGTTTCCTAAATTATTTCCAAAACTTCATTCAAAATGCAGATTTTGAAACATCGGCTGTTTCATCAGAGTTAGAAACTTTTTATGCCGCAGTTGTATCCACTTTAAAAAATCATCAAGGTCTACTTTCTGGGTCTATAGATGATGCGCATCGCAGAGCAGTTCTTGACGGTGTTTCCCAACCAGCAAGTGATTATAGAGAAAGTATTTATAAAGATAATTTCTCTGGAGATAAAAAGGAAATATCAAAAACAAACTTGTTAGATTTTATTAAAGTTACTTTAAAATATTTAGAACATAGTATTGATGCAAATAAGCGAGCAGATGGTATGTACCATGCCTATAATCTTATGACTCTTGAAGATAATGGCGATGTTAGTGTTTCTTATCTATCAGAAATGTTAGAAGGGCAAGTAGCGGTTTTGAGTTCTGGATATTTGAGCTCGCAGCAAGCTCTTGATGTAATGGATGGATTAAAATCCAGTGCTTTATTTAGAGAAGATCAATACAGTTATATTTTATATCCTAATAAAGATTTACCTGGATTTGAAGAAAAGAATATTATTCCCAAAGAGCTAGTTACAAAATCAGAATTACTGCAAAAACTAGTTAAAGATAATAACAGCCAAATCATCGTTCAAGACAATACCGGAAGTTATCACTTCAATGCTAGTTTTAATAATGTAAACAGTTTAAAAAAGGCCTTAAAAGGAATGTCAACGGGCACGTATACAAATCTAGTAAATAAAGAGCAAAAACAACTTGAAAAAACTTTTGAAGCTGTCTTTAATCATAAAGCTTTCACAGGTCGTTCAGGTACATTCTTTGGTTATGAAGGCTTAGGGTCTATTTACTGGCATATGGTTTCAAAACTATTACTCGCGGTTCAGGAATGTTGTTTAAAAGCGTTCAATGAAGGAGCAAGCGATGTAGTTATTGGTAAAATGCTAGATCATTATTATGAAATTCAAGCAGGAATAGGAGCGCATAAATCACCAGAATTATACGGTGCAATTCCTACAGACCCTTATTCTCACACACCAGCTACAAAAGGTGCACAGCAACCGGGAATGACAGGACAAGTGAAGGAAGATATTTTAAGTCGTTTTGGCGAATTAGGAATAGTCGTTAAAAATGGTGTGGTAAGCTTTGAACCTAATTTATTGCGCAAGCAAGAGTTTCTTAAGACCACACAAAAATTCAATTATATAGATCTTAATCAGAAACAACTATCTATAGTCCTTCAACCGGAATCACTTGCTTTTACTTATTGTCAAGTACCTGTTATTTATTCGTTAGATAAGCAAGCTGGCATTCAAGTAACTCTTATCGACGGTACGGTAAAAGTCTTAAATCAATTAGAGTTAGATAAATCCACAAGTAATGACCTTTTCAAACGAACAGGAAACGTAAAATATATTGAAGTAAACATTAATAAGTAATACAAATAGGTGGTTCAATTTTACGCTTTCGCGAAAGCGTATAAGAACCTATCATAAATTTTACAACTAGATATGAGAATTCAAATAACACTTTTTCTTTCAGTCCTGTTATTTACGATAACGGCATGTAAAGATGTGGTAAAGAAGGACCAGTCGGTTAAAGAAATTCCTAAGATGACAGCCAAAGAGATTTTATCAAATCCAGAATACCTAGCCATTTCATATGGTGGTTATCGTGATACCACAAGAAGTGTGCAGCCTTCATTAGTTCAGATCAAGAACGATATGAAGATTCTTGCCGCTATGAATATCAAAATATTGCGTACTTATAATATGCAATTGCCTCAGGCAACTAATGTTGTTAAAGCAATTGATCAACTTAAGAAAGAGCAACCAGGTTTTGAAATGTATGTCATGCTAGGAGCGTGGATTGATTGTAAAAATGCATGGACAGGACTCGAACCAGATCATCATATAGAAAGTGAACAAAATGCTGCCGAAATAGATAGAGCAGTAGCCCTAGCAGCTCAATATCCGGATATTATAAAAATTATTGCCGTAGGAAACGAGGCTATGGTGAAATGGGCAACTAGTTATTATGTACAACCTAATGTGATTTTAAAATGGGTTAATTATTTACAAGATTTAAAGAAACAAGACAAGTTACCTGCAGATTTATGGATCACTAGCTCAGATAATTTTGCCTCATGGGGCGGCGGCGAGGATCTCTACCACGTTCCAGCATTAAACAAGCTCATAAAAGCGGTAGATTATATTTCTATGCACACGTATCCTATGCACGATACGCACTATAACCCAGTTTTTTGGGGAACGGCTGAAAAAGATTCCTTATTGAATAAAGAGCAAAAGATTGAAAATGCCATGAAACGCTCTTTAGGATATGCCCAAAATCAATACTCTAGGGTAAAAAATTACATGAAATCAGTAGGAGTAGATAAACCTGTTCATATAGGAGAAACTGGATGGGCTACTTATTCTAGTGGTCTTTATGGTGATGATGGCTCTCATGCGGCAGATCAATACAAGTCTGGTCGATACTATCAACTAATGAGAGAATGGACCACAAAAAATAAAATCTCATGTTTTTACTTTGAGGCATTTAATGAAAAATGGAAAGACGCGGCAAACCCTAAAGGATCTGAAAATCATTTTGGTCTTTTTAATATAGATGGTGAGGCAAAATATGCAGTTTGGGATCTTGTAGATCAAGGTGTCTTCAACGGTCTTACTAGAAATGGAAATAAGATCACTAAAAGTTTTAATGGTAGCAAGAAAAAGCTCTTAGAGTATGTAAAACTACCACCTGTAAAACAAAATTTTAAAGGTTATGAATAACTGGAAGCAAATAACATTTTATGTATTGTCAGCGATAATATTGATTGCCATAATGAGTTGTAAGAATCAAAATGAGGATATAGAGACAGTAGCTTTAAAAGTAGAGGTTTATGAAACTTCAGCATCTGGTAATAACTTGACTAAATTGATGCCGTTTAATGTCAAAGACAGCGTTTCTATCATTACGATTAATGAAAATAAAACCTATCAAAAAATCACTGGTTTCGGCGGTGCATTTACAGAGTCTTCTGCCTATTTACTAAATAGATTGAGCAAGGAAAATAGAGATGCTATCATTAATGCATATTTCTCACGAGAAGGGGCAAATTACTCACTCACGCGCACTCACATGAATAGTTGTGACTTTTCCTTATCACAATACTCTTACTCACCGGTAGAAGATGACATGAAGCTGGAGCATTTTAGTATAGAAGAAGATCGCGATGATTTAATACCTATGATTAAAGATGCCATGGCGGCTTCAGAAGATGGTTTTGACATATTTGCCTCTCCATGGACAGCAGCGCCATGGATGAAAGATAATAACGCATGGGTAGGAGGAAAGCTTTTACCTAAATATTATGACACTTGGGCGCTTTTCTTTTCTAAGTACGTAGATGCTTATGAGGCCGAAGGAATTCCTATCTGGGGTTTTACCGTAGAAAATGAGCCGCACGGCAATGGGAATAACTGGGAAAGTATGCATTTTACACCTAAAGAAATGACAGACTTTGTTCAGTTTCATTTAGGTCCTAAATTGGAAGCAGATGGTTATGGAGATAAAATTATTTTAGGTTATGATCAAAATAGAGCTGGAATTAGAGAATGGGTCGATGAGATGTATCGAGATGAAGCATCTTCTAAATATTTTGATGGTACAGCTATTCACTGGTATGAAAGCACCTATGATTACTTTCCAGAAGAACTACAGTATGCGCATAATAAAGCACCAGATAAATACTTAATCGAGACAGAAGGTTGTGTAGACTCTGAAGTACCAGCCTGGAAAGATGATAACTGGTACTGGTCTAAAGAAGCAACAGATTGGGGTTGGGATTGGGCAAGTGAAGAAGATAAGCATTTACATCCTAAATACGCTCCAGTTAATCGATATGCCCGTGACATCATAGGCTGCATGAACAATTGGGTCGATGGTTGGGTAGACTGGAATATGGTTCTTGATAAGCAAGGAGGCCCCAACTGGTTTGAAAATTGGTGTGCTGCTCCGGTAATTGTAGATCCAGATAATGATGAGGTGTATTTCACGCCCTTGTATTATACCATGGCACATTTCAGCAAATTTATAAGACCTGGTGCTGAGGTGATCGAAGCAAATAATACAGATAAAGACTTGATGGTTACCGCCGCAAAAAACCCTGATGGAACCATTGCCGTAGTAGTTTTTAATGAAGGCATGGAAGATAAAAGTTACGAACTACGCTTTCGCGAAAGCGACATTAAAATACAACTAGGTCCACAAAGTTTACAAACTGTAATTATTCCAACTAAAAACTAATACTTATGAGTACAACTGCACATAAAGTTCCTTTCGGTCAGAAAATTGCTTTCGGTTTAGGAATGCTGGCTAACCAGATGTTTCCTGCTATACTTGGGATTTTTATGGTAGTGTTAGTAGAAGACTTAAAGTTTACTGGTTTGTTATGGGCCATGATTTATCTATTCCCGCGATTATTAGATGCTATAACAGACCCAATAATGGGATTTATTTCAGATAACACTAGGTCAAGATGGGGAAGAAGGCGCGTTTATGTATTTCTAGGAGCTATCGTAATGGGTGTTGCATACATATTTATGTGGCAATTATTTAAAGAAAACTCTGTAGAGTATAATTTTTGGTATTTCTTCTTCTGGTCCGTTATTTTTTATTTAGGGTTGACTTTATTTAGTGTTCCTTACGTAGCTATGGGTTATGAAATGAGCGATGATTTTCATGAGCGAACGGATATAATGGCAATTGCGCAGTGGATAGGTCAGTGGGCTTGGGTAATTGCTCCATGTTTTTGGGTAATTATGTACGATCCAGAATGGTTCCCGTCTGCAGATGTGGCAGCACGTGAACTTGCAATTTGGGTAGCGATTCCTTGTGCTATATGTGCAATGGTTCCAGCTATTTTTATCAAAAGTAAATCTACTCTTGATGAAGATTATGAGACCTTAAGTTTTTCTAACATAGGAGGTAGTCTTACATCGATTATTAAAAGTTTTAGTGAAGCTTTTAAGATAAAAGAGTTTAGAAAATTATGTTTTGCTACCTTTTTTATTTTCAACGCTTTTAATACGGTAGCATCTCTTACTTTTTTTGTTATTGTTTATAAACTTTTTAACGGTGACGCAGGTGATGCGGGAATATGGGTAGGGCTTTTTGGTGGATTAGGAGCCTTGGGGACCACATTCATAGTGATCCCAGTGGTCACTGCACTTTCTAAAAAATTAGGGAAGAAAAAGGCATTTATGGTGTCACAGAGTATTTCTATTGTTGGATACATTGCGCTCTATTTCTTATTTATACCAGGTAAACCTTGGATGTACATATTTGCCTTACCACTTTTTTCTTTTGGTATAGGAAGCTTGTTCACAATAATGATGTCTATGACGGCCGATGTTATCGATATAGACGAATTAAATACTGGTAAGCGACGAGAAGGGACCTTTGGAGCGATTTATTGGTGGATGGTAAAAGTAGGTTTTGCCATTGCTGGTGCGTTGAGTGGTTTGATCATTTGGGTAGTAGGTTTTGATTCTGATCTAGCAACAGTAGATCAACAAGGGGCTGTTGATGGATTACATGCCTTCTTTTGTTTTTTTCCTATGCTAGGTACTATTGCGGCTATGTTGATTATGCGTACTTATGATGTTACAGAAGAGAAAGCCACTAAAATCAGTGAGCAACTAGCTCTGAGAAAAAAGAATAAAAAAGAACCGATAAGCTCTTCTAATTATGATTTGAATAAATTATTATCCTTAGGTTCTTTTGATGATGAAATTACCTATCCAACAGACCTTAAAATAAATATACCATTTTTAGAATTGGATGCGCAATTCAAAGTTACTTTAAATGATGGATTACACGGTATCTGCTTTAGTCCCTATAAAGAAGGTCAGGATGTAGGTCATCAATTATCAGGCACACAAATCGATAATAGGATGGAGATTATTAGTCCATATGTTAAATGGATCCGTTCTTTTTCTACAACAAAAGGAAATGAACTTACTCCACTTTCTGCACGTTCTAAAGGTTTGAAAACTATGGTAGGAGCATGGATTAGTGGTAACAAAAAACAAAATGAATTAGAGATTCAAAATCTATTAGAACAGGCCAAAAAAGGAATGGTCGATATTGCTGTAATAGGTAACGAGGTGCTATTAAGAAAAGAATTACCCTTGGATGAAATCTTAGATTATATCAATAGGGTTAAACAAGAAATTCCAGATATTCAAGTAGGATATGTAGACGCTTATTATCAATTTATTGAGAATCCTAGACTGATAGAAGCATGTGATGTTATTTTAACTAATTGTTATCCCTTCTGGGAAGGATGTCATATAGATAATGCAATAGCATATCTTAATGAAATGCATAGCATGGTTGTCGCAGTTGCCAAAGGTAAATCGGTTATAGTTACTGAAACAGGATGGCCCAACCAAGGTGAGGTAAATCAAAACGCTGTTCCTTCTAAATCAAATGCCATGAAATACTTCATTAATGTGATTAATTGGGCAAAGGATAAAGGAGTAGAAACTTTCTATTTTTCTTCTTTTGATGAATCCTGGAAAGTACGTCATGAAGGAGAAGTAGGAGCGAGATGGGGTTTGTGGGATAAAAATGAAAATTTAAAGTATTAACAATGTCATTTAGAAAAAAACATTTTTTAAAAGCAAACACAGCGCACTTTGCAGATTCAGAAGGTATTGATCTTATAGATCATAACAGGGAAGATCTTCAACAGTTGTGGCGCCACACTATTGATAATGGTATGCACGGTATATGCTTTAGTATGTATGAAGATGGTCAGGAGCCAGGAGATATTATTACAGAAAATCAAGTAGAACGACGTATCAAGATTTTAAAACCCTATACCAAATGGATTAGATCATTTTCATGTATTGAAGGAAATGAATTTGTTCCTCAAATGGCTAAAAAAAATGGTCTAAAAACGCTGGTAGGCGCTTGGTTAAGTGATGACTTAGAAAAAAATGAATTAGAAATAGCAGCTCTAGTTGATCTTGCAAAAAAAGGTTTTGTAGATATTGCTGCAGTAGGTAATGAAGTACTTTATCGCAATGACCTTTCGGTAAATCAATTACTGGCTTATATAAAAAGAGTTAAAGATGCAATTCCTGATACTCCTGTAGGTTATGTAGATGCTTATTATGAGTTTACTCTTCATCCAGAACTAGTTGAACAGTCTGATGTTATTCTAACCAATTGTTACCCTTATTGGGAAGGAACTTCTATAGAAAATTCTTTAGACCACATGAACGACATGTTTAATAAAGTACTCAATGTTAGTAAAGGTAAGAGAGTAATAGTTACAGAAACTGGTTGGCCTAGTCAAGGAGAAAGTCTGGGCGGTGCAAACCCTTCTTCTATAAATGCGATGAAATACTTTATAGATACACAAAACTGGTCACATGATCATAATATCGATGTCTTTTACTTCTCATCCTTTGATGAGTCTTGGAAAAAAGGAGATGAAGGAGAAGTAGGGGCTTACTGGGGACTTTGGGACAAAGACGAGGTGCTAAAGTTTTAGTAGAAACATGAATAGAATGATAAACAGAACTTGTTAGACAGATTATTAACCTGCCTAACAAGTTTTTGTTTTTAGTAAAATTGATAAGTATCTCGCTTTCGCGAAAGCGAGATGAATACATTAACCCATATAAATTTAAATCTATTAAGATGCCTGATCTTCCCAAATCTATTGTTCTAGCTTTTGTCATTTTCATGTTTTGTTGTATTTCATGTAAGAATAACAATGAGCGTAATCTTGTAAATCAACAGATGGCCAACGATAAGAAGAGTGTAATTGATCAAAAAGTAGACTCTTTGCTTAGTCTTATGACTTTAGAAGAGAAAATAGGGCAAATGAATCAATATAATGGCTTCATGGATTTTACAGGTCCAGTTCCTAATGAAGAAGATATAGAACGAAAGTTTGAGCATATTAAAAAGGGATATGTTGGGTCTATTTTAAATGTAAGAGGTGTAGAAGAAATTAGAGCGGTTCAAAAAATTGCAGTAGAACAGTCTAGATTAGGTATTCCTTTGATTTTTGGTTTTGATGTCATTCATGGATATCAAACAATGAGCCCCATTCCTCTTGCAGAGGCTGCTAGTTGGGATTTAAAAGCAATAAAAGAATCTGCTAGACTTGCAGCAAAAGAAGCTGCAGCAGCGGGAATTAATTGGACATTTGCTCCTATGGTAGATATATCTAGAGATGCCAGATGGGGTAGAGTTATGGAAGGTGCTGGAGAAGACCCTTATTTAGGTAGTAAAATTGCAACGGCTAGAGTAAAGGGTTTTCAAGGAGATGATCTTTCTGATAAAGAGTCAATTATAGCATGTGCAAAACATTTTGCGGCTTATGGTTTTCCAGAATCAGGAAGAGAGTACAATAATGCTGACTTAGGAACTTCAACTCTCTATAATGTTGTGTTACCTCCATTTCAGGCAGCAAATAGTGCAGGTGTCAGAACTTTTATGAATAGTTTTAATCAACTTAATGGTATTCCAGCAACGGCAAATTCATTTTTGTTAAGAGATATTTTAAAGGAAAAGTGGTCTTTTGATGGTTTTGTAGTTTCCGATTGGGGATCTGTGGCAGAGTTAATCCCGCATGGCTATGCAAGAGATGCTTCTATAGCGTCAAAACTAGCAGTAAACGCAGGTACAGATATGGATATGGAATCCTATTTTTATTTAAACGAATTAGTCAAACTGGTTAATGATGATCAGGTTAACACTTCAACTATAAACGATGCTGTTAGGCGCATTTTAAAGGTGAAGTTTGAACTTGGTTTGTTTGACAACCCATATAAATATTGCGACAAAAATCTTGAAAAGAAAATAATAGGTAGTACAGAAATAGCTAGTGGTGCACTAGATATGGCGTTAAAATCAGTTGTACTTCTTAAAAATGAAAATCAAACCCTACCTCTTAAGAAGAAAGGTCAAAAAGTGCTTTTAGTAGGTGCTTTGGCAAGTGATAAGGATAGCCCTTTAGGAAATTGGCGTGCAGCTGCTATAGAGAATAGTGCAGTAAGTATTCTCGAAGGAATGCAACAATATGATGAAAATTTAATTTATTCAAAAGGCCCTGAACTTATTCTAGGAAAAACAGAATTTGCTAAAGAAGTACAAATTAATACCCAAGATAGATTTGGCATGAAGGAAGCGATTCAGGCCGCAAAAGATGTTGATGTTGTGGTGATGGTATTGGGTGAACATGGGCTGCAAAGTGGTGAAGGTCGTAGCCGCTCTCGACTTGATTTACCTGGATTACAACAAGAATTATTAGAGAAGGTTTTTAAAGTGAACAGAAATATTGTTTTGGTTTTAAATAATGGAAGACCACTTGCTATTCCTTGGGCAAAAAAAAATATTCCAGCAATAGTTGAAGCCTGGCAATTAGGTTCTCAAAGTGGCAACGCTGTTGCGCAAGTTCTTTATGGAGACTATAATCCATCAGGTAAATTACCAATGACATTTCCTAGAAGTATAGGTCAAGTACCTATTTATTATAATCATAAGAGTACAGGAAGGCCTAATCTTCCTTCAGCGGATTTTGTGTTTTGGTCGCATTATCAAGATGAATCTAATGAACCATTGTGGGCTTTTGGTCATGGTTTAAGTTATTCAAAATTTGAATATACAGATCTAAAAGTTGTCAATAATTATAGTACAAATGGTATTGTTAAGGTTGAATTAACTTTAACAAATAACAGTAACCGTAAGGGTAAAGAGGTGGTTCAATTATACTTAAAGGATAAATTTTCTAAAGTGGTAAGACCTGTCAAAGAGCTCAAAGGATTTCAATTAATAGAATTGGCACCCAATACTTCTATTCAAGTAAAGTTTGAATTAGCTGACCGTGAATTAGGTTTTTATGATAATGAAGGGAAATGGTTCATTGAGCAAGGCGATTTTGAGGTATATGTCGGTGGTAGTTCCTCAACAGATTTGAGCCGCTCTTTTAAATTACTAAATTAAAAACATAATTCTAGTTAAGGTAATTCAAATTCATTTTAGGGTACTGAACATTATTATACTTGTTTAAGGGCTTTGTTTCATTTTGTTTGTTTTTCAATCGTTGTAGTAAAGTTAATTATGGTTTGAAATACTACAACATTTCTACAACATTACCATTTTTATGAACATACTTGGACAATTGTAAGATGTTGTAAAATAGGATAAACATCTGTAATAGAGGTGTTTAATATAGTTTTAGAAGGGTTTGGTCTTATTGTAGTCGTGTATGATTTTTGTAAAGGTGTTATATTATTAATAACTAGAACTCTTTATTTATATTTATCTTAAATTAATTATATAAAAATACTAAATCTACAACTATGCAAAAAATTACTTTTTTATTAATTCTGTTTATTACCACGTTAGGCTTTAGTCAATCTTTACCTATGGATTTCGAGGTGGCTGAGGATGACGCTTGGGGTGCTTTTAACGGTACGGTAGCGACGGTTTTGACAGATCCCACAGACTCATCAAATACTGTCCTTGAAATGATAGGTGCAGGTGTTGACTTTGATGGTGCTGCAATCACTTTAGATACATATATTGATCTTTCAGATGATGCAAATAATACTATTTCAATGCGTATTTGGGCTCCAGATGCAACTTTAAGAACTCATATATTAAAGCTTGAAGGAGGAAGTACAGGAGCTACGGAGCTAACCTTTACGACGAATATGATGGGATGGCAAACTGTAAATATTGACTTTGGCGTAGGATTAGGTACCGAATATCCAACTATGGTTATTTTCACTGATTCTACATCAGGAAACACAGCTACTGGGACTTACTATATTGACGATATAAATGGTCCTAATGGCGCTGTTATACCAGTTGACCCTATTCCTATGGGACCAGCTCCTATACCTTCAAACCCTGATGCAACCGTTTACAGTATTTATAATGATACTAATAACTATTCGACAACATTTCCAGTAGCATATTCTTTTGGAACTTTATCTGGAGAGCTGGATTTAGACTCTGGTGCTGCAGTTAATAATGCTTTGAAATTTAATTTTGCTGTTGCAGGTTGGGGACAAGGTGAAGCTTTAGATGATGTAAGTTCATATGGTTTCTTCTCTTTCAATTACTGGGCTAGTGCCGGTACAGTAGGTTTCAATATTGAACTTATCAGCAGGAATGGTGGGGCTGGAGGACCAGTAACTGGTTACATATATGAATACGGTGGTGCAAATGCTACAATAGTTACAGATTCATGGCAAACGGTTAGTATTCCTATGTCTACATTTACAGCTTTAGGATTTGATGATGTTAATTTCTTTCAATGGAAAATCGATCCTTACCAGCAAAGCGTAAATAATGCAGGTATCGTTTACTTTGATAATATCATGTTTACACAAACTACTTTAAGCGTATCAACTACCACTAATAGAGAGTTATCTATTTCCCCCAATCCTACTAATGATATATGGAATATTAGCGCACAAGATCTAGAAATAGATAGTATACAGGTGTATGATCTTACAGGTAAATTACTAATTAACGATACTAATAATAGTTCGAATGCAAGGATAGATGGAACTACTTTACGTAGTGGAATTTATATTGCACGTATTACATCTGGAGAATCCATCCAAAGTATAAAGTTGATTAAGGACTAGTCTTCTGTTTATAGCTCAATTAAATTGAAAAGGCTTGCGTTTGCAAGCCTTTTTTTTTATTGCTAATTTCTTTATTGATCATAGTATTTCATATTTGAATCAGACTAGTTTTGAAAAAACCGTTTTTGACAACTTTAGTAACTTTTCGTTAGAACAATAATTTCATAGATAATTAAAAATAAGTAGTATTTGTAATCTCATTTTAATTTACACGCTTTCGCGAAAGCAAAACACTTGACCTAATAACCATATCACTTAAAAACAATTTTAGTTATTTAAAATACCGTCATCTAATTTTAAATTGCTAATTTTGAGAAGTCCCTCAAAATATGCTTCAAAAATTTAAACTCTTTACGGTAACAAAGCAATTAATGATAATTGCTTTAATTTTTGGAGTACTTAATTTTATTGCTGTAGTTTTTTTAGATATTAACGCTTCTAGGGCGATGAGAGCTATAACTTCTGTAGTCGTTTTTATTTATTATTTATTTTTTCTAAGATGCAATCATAAATGGCTATTTACTGTTTTACTTTTAATTATTTTGACTAATATAGGCTTAGTTTTTTATGGTTTTGATTATGGGATGTTGCTATTTACAATGACTTCAGTAGTTGTATATCTTCTGTTTTCTTTAAAAGCTTTTTTGCAATTAGAATGGATGAAAGTTAAATGGTTTGAATACTTATCTTATTTATTAATCTTTGCGTTTAATCTATACAGTTTTAATTATCTATCTGATATTATAAGCCCTTTATTTGAAGAGGTGATGATGTTTTATATGCTAAAACTTATGGGATTCGTTGGTATTACAATGTGTCTCATTGTTGGATTTTACAATTCGACTAGGGCTAGTTTTAAATCGGCATATTTTATGTATGCTGTCTTTGGTTTTGTTTTCTCAGATTTTTGCGCCATGATTGCCTTTTACTTTGAGATTGCACCACAAATATTCTTTTTTCTAGACAGAGGATTGTTTTTGTTTGGGATATATTTTCTGATGCGCTATGCTTATGAGATGCATTTAGAGCAACAATCTGTATCTAATTAAAAACTTTTCCTGGATTCAATAAATTATTAGGGTCCATATGATTTTTAATGGATTGCATTAAACTGATTTCTTCCGGTGTTCTACACAATTTTAAATAGTCCTTTTTATGTGTTCCAATTCCATGTTCTGCACTTACAGAACCGCCTATTTCTTTAAGGCCATCATAAATACAATGATCAATTTTCTTTTTGAGAGAACTACTTGAATTAGATTTACCTATCATAAAATGAATGTTTCCGTCGGCGACATGCCCAAAAGCATAAACTTGCTCGACCCCATTGATTTCATTTAGGGAATTGTATCTATCAGCGATATAGTTTCCTATCATAGGAATGGGTAGGCTAATATCAAAATGCTGATCGTAATTCATGAAGTCTACTAAATTATTTACATCTTCTCTAATTCTAAAAAACCATTCTACCTCGCTTTCAGATTGCGCCATTACGGCATCTATAATTAAATTTGTTTCTAAAGCTTTTTCTAATATACTTTGAAACTCTTCTCGATCTTTTTCTTGATGACTACCTAAAGATTCAATAAGCACATAATATTGATATTCATATGGTAATGGCGGTCTTACAGCATCGCTCACACTGGTCATTTGTTGATAGCTGTTTTTCCATATAAGTTCAAAGCCGCTTAATTTTCCAGCCAGATTACTGTCAACATATTTTAAAAAAGCAACAACGTGACTATAATCATCTAAACCTATAAACGCAGCATTGCGGCTTTTAGGCGCCTCTTCAAGTTTAAGTATAGCACGTGTAATAATTCCTAAGGTTCCTTCACTTCCTATGAATAATTGCTTAATATCATAAGCACTATTGTCTTTTATAATTTTTTTCATGGAAGAGGTGATAGTTCCATTTGCTGTAACAGCCTCAAGGCCTAAAACTAACTGTCTAGTCATACCATATTTAAGTACTCTCAATCCACCTGCGTTTGTTGAGATCACACCGCCTATTTGAGCACTACCTCTTGCTCCAAAGTTTAATGGGAAAAGCAAATCTTCTTTTGATGCAGCTTCATGAATATGTTCTAGAATAACTCCGGCTTGTACTGTTATAGTTCTACTAGCAGTGTCTATTTCTTCTATATTGTTTAGGCGTTCGGTAGAGATTACTACTTCGTCTCCATTTGTTTCTGTACTTCCTACTAGATTAGTTAGTCCACCATGAACGACAACAGCAAGGTTTTGTTCATAACAAACCTTCATTATTTCACTCACTTGAATAGTGTTTTCTGGTAATACTAAACAAAATGCCTTAAGTGATACATCCATATGCCAGATATGGTGGTAACGGTCTGTTAGTTGGTCTTTTTCTAATATTTGACTTTCTTTAAGGCAATGTGAAAAAAGTTGAGAAGCAAGCATAAATTTAAATGTCAATTAAAAGTCTAAACTAAACAAATTATAAAATTAATTGTATCATTTACTAGACTGATTTAACTTAAGATTATCCGTAAAAAATTAATTATTCATACGGTTGTAGTTATTGATAGACTAACGTATTTTCAATTAATCGATTTTATTATAGTTGAGAATATGCGTTTGGTCGGCTTTTATTGTTTTTAAACGATTCAGATAAGTAGCTTTTAGATTCTTTATAATTTTATATTAAACTCAATTAGCTTGCTCAAGTTATGGGAAAAGAACGTTTTGTTCCTTTTGTAAAGGAATTTATTTTTGTCGCTTTATTGCTCTGTGCGATCAATGCAATTGTAATTTTTTCAGAAGATATATTACTATTAAAAAGCAGTCGTTTTTGTACTTCATTTTTACTCACAGGATATTTAATCGTAAAACACAAGATATATACTAAAACCGGCTTCTTTATTGGTTTTATAGGCATTGTATCGATAGACTTTTTCCTGATTTATTATGATTATTTTATTTCCAGTTTACTTGTTGGATTACTTATTCTAGTAGTGTTCAGATTTTTTTTATGGAACATCATAAAATCAATTAATTGGAAAAAAACCACCTTTTCAAATATCATAATACTCTCATTATCAATTTTACCTGAAGTTCTACTTAGTGATCTATATTTTCAAACTAATAAGTGACAATGTGGATTTACAATTGTTAAACGTATTTTACATTCATACATTAATTTCAATGGTATTTACTTTTCTTTCTGGTCTAGCTTATTTGCAGTCGGAAAATGAAGGGAATGAACACTTTGTAATCATTTCTTATACTTACTTAATTTTTAACACCTTTCTAGTGTTTGCTATTTACTCACAAAACTACTGGAGTTATTACTTTTCGAGACTTTTTTACATTATAACCGTTTGTGCAATTGGTCATTATATAATTAGTAGGTTTTTCTATAATAAATTAAGAACTTAAAAGATGAAATAGATTAAGGATAGGAATTGATTTTTTATCAATTAGATCAATTTAAATTTGCCATAGGTGTTAACTGGATATTTGCAGTGCTTAGTGTATACCCATTTTACATAAAAGTAATTACTTTTTTCTTTAATACTCCTAGTTGAATGACTAATCATTCCACAATTGACCACGATGTGGTTTTAATGCATCTCTTACTGCTGGCATGTAAATTTCTTCTAAAGCCAGGTAGGCAATATGGTGTTTGTCACTTAATTTCTCTACGCCTGTGGTGATACATGTAACTTTTTCACTTTTCACATATTCTTTAAGATGTATCAAATGATGTGCGGCTGTCATTTCTGCATCGGGACCTTTAAAATCCCATATAAGTTTTAATTTTCTCATGAATTAGTGGTAATATAGTTTTCTCTATTTTCTGCAAAGTTCTTGAAATCTTGCATATGTTGTACTGTCTGTCCTTTGAATAATTGTGGTTGTGCTTTACCAATAAGTCGCATCATACCAGTAAATTTAAAAGTACTGCTGGCATCCCATAATGTGGTTTCAATGGTTTTGTTGTTTATGATTGTTTCGCTTTCGCGAAAGCGGTTGCTTTGCATGTTTAAAACACCACTGGTTCTATAAGTAGCTTCCCATAAATGTGGAAGATCTACGGTGGTAATTTCTTCCTTCATAGTAATAGTGGTTCCAGCTACTTTTATCTTCATTTCTCGTGTACTGTTTTCTTCACCTGGTGTTCCTGATAAGTTTCTAGAGCTTATCAAACCTTTTTGCCAGTATTTAAAATAATCTTGGTTTTTGAATAATTCCATTACTTCTCTTATGGAGAGTAAAACCTCAATAGAATGTTTGCTTTTTATCATACTTCAAAAGTCGATGTAAATGCTAGAAACTTAAAGCTGATTTGAAATATTCTACCAATAGCTGCGTTTTGAAAGGCAATCTTAAATAACTATTTTTGCAACTCTTGAAAAGAAAAATTTATGAAGTTTATTAATAGCTTGTTGTGCTTAATTGTATTGTTTTTTTCTGCAGGAATTAGTGCACAAAGTTTAAAAGATAAAACATTGCTTACTATCGATGGTGTCGACTTTGATGCAGGCACTTTTATGAAGTTTTATTTCAAAAATATAGATATTGTTCAACAAGAAGAACAAAAAGATGTAAATAATTATCTAGATCTTTATATTGATTACCGTTTAAAATTGCAACAGGCTTACGAACTAGGTTTAGATAAAAAAGAGAGTCATATCAATGATATTAAAGGGACAAGAGCTAGTCTTGCACAACCTTATTTAACCGATAATAAGGTTACAGAAAGTCTAGTAAAGGAAGCTTATGAAAGGGAAAAGGAACAGATTAACGCCAGTCATATTCTAATAAAATTAAGTCGTGGCGCTTCACCTGCTGACACACTTAAGGCATGGAATAGAATTCAAGATATCTACGACCAGTTGAAAGATGGTGCTGATTTTGCTGCTCTTGCTAGAACAAAAAGTGAAGGTCCTAGTGCAGGAAATGAAGGTAAAGTAGGTTGGTTCGGTCCTTTTAGAATGGCTTATGAATTTGAAACGGCTTCCTATGAAACTCCGGTAAATACGTTTTCAAAACCTACAAGAACTGATTTTGGCTATCACATCGTTTATGTAAATGAAAGAAGACCTAATCCGGGAGAGATTACAGTTGCGCATATCATGACCTTTGATAAAAAGGATTCAAACGAAAATACTGCAACAAAGCGCATTCAAGAACTTTATACGCAATTAGAACAAGGGAAAAGATTTGAAGAATTAGCAAGAGAGTTTTCTGATGATTTAAATAGTGCACCTCGTGGTGGGAAATTGAACCGATTCGGTATAGGAGGAATTGATGAGACTTTTGCAAATGCTGCTTATGAAATAAAAGAAATAGGGGCGTATAGCGAGCCTGTTCAAACTAAATTTGGCTGGCATATCATTAAACTTTTAGAGAAACATCCTTTAAAGAATTTTGAAGAACTTGAAAAAGTTTTAATGGATAAGTTAAAGAATTCTCCTAGGTCTAGAAAAATAACAGAATCTTTTACTAATAATCTGAAGAAGCAGTATAATGTTTCAGAAAAATTACTATTACCTAAAGAGGTTTATTCATTAGTAGAGGACAGTCTGATCATGATACGTAAATATGAATTAAATAAAAACCTACCATCTAACAACACACGTCTTTTCCATATAAACGAAACTAATTTTTACGTCAAGGATTTCCTTTCTTACATAGAGAAGAGGCAATTAAAAGACGCCACAGTTTACAGCAGTAAAATAGAAAAGCTAGATGCATTCTATCAATCTTTTATTACCGATAAAATAATAGAATATTATGATACTAATTTAGAACGTGATAATGAAGATTTTAGATTCCTTTATAATGAATTTAAAGAAGGTTTTTTAGTCTTTGATCTTATAGAAACTCAAGTTTGGAAAAAAGCAGATAATGATTCTATAGGTCAACGCAACTATTACGATACTCATAAAGAAAGTTACAAATGGGAACGAAGGATAGACATCGACTTAACACAAAGTATTTCAGAAGAAGTAGCAAATGAGGTTAGCGACATGTTAAAAAAGGGTATCGCAATCGATAGTATTAAGGCACAACTTAATGTAGATAATAAAACTAAAGTAATAGTATCCTCAGGTAAGGTAGAAGAGACTTATAATCGATTACCTGAAGGTTTTGATGTAAAGTTAGGTGTGTCTGATATTTATCATGAAGATGGCGAAAGTTTTTACAAAGTTATTTCAGTAAAAGAAATTGTCGAACCAACTTTCAAAACGTTAGAAGAGGCAAGAGGTAGAGTTATAAATGATTATAAGCAAGAGTTAGAAAAAAAATGGATAGATAATTTGAGAGAAGGACACGAAATAAAAGTGCACAAAAATGTACTTAAAAAAATAAAAGCTGAAATAAAAAAACAACTTGGTTAAAAGATCGATTTACATATTACTATTTATTTCTCTTGTCTCGTGTGAGTACTTTGCCAAAGAGACAGCGCCAGATGCCGTTGTGACTTTAGGTAAACATTATTTAGATAAAGATGATTTAGCAGCCGTTTTACCTCAAGACTATAATGATCAAGACAGTGCTCGTATAGTGAGCGCTTACATTTATAAATGGGCAACAGATCATTTGTTAATGGAGAGAGCTTTAAATAATATAGATCAAGGTAGGCAGGAGGAACTGGATAGGTTAGTTAAAAATTATCATGTAGAATTATATGCTCAAGAGTATTTAGGAGAATTAACAAAGCAAAATTTAAATACACTTATTTCAGAAGATGAGATCAACTCTTACTATGAAGATCGTAAGGAAGATTTTAAACTTAATGAAGATTTAATTCAGTTTAGATACATTCAATTAGATCCACTTAACACTGATTTGCAAAAAATAACAAAACTCTTTAATAAAGGAGACTTAAATTCGTTGTCAAAATTAGATAGCCTTAAGTTAACATATCGCAATTACTTTTTGAACGACAGTATTTGGGTTAAAAAAAGTAATCTATTTGACGCTATGGATGTTATTAATCCATTAAATGAAAAGTTCT
Organism: Nonlabens sp.; assembly: GCF_965657255.1. Taxonomy (NCBI): domain Bacteria; kingdom Pseudomonadati; phylum Bacteroidota; class Flavobacteriia; order Flavobacteriales; family Flavobacteriaceae; genus Nonlabens; species Nonlabens sp. The sequence continues at coordinate 53,083 of NZ_CBFHNM010000008.1, read as the reverse complement.
ACATAAAAGAAAATAAAACGTGGAAGCTAGAAGACAGTCTTGGTGTATATTTGGTCCGATTCAATAAAATCCTTACACGCGGCGATAGAGCACCATTGTCCTATGTGAAACCAACGGTAAAACAAGTGTTACTCAATAAGAGTAAATTAGCTTATATTAAAAAATTAGAAAAAGATCTATTAAATGATGCGATTAACAGTGATCAACTTAAAATTAATAATTAAATATCTTGGGGTTATTTTAGTTTTCGCTTTCGCGGAAGCAGTAACGGCACAAACTACAACCAATGAGGAAGTAGAAAGTTCGGATAAAAAAAACTTGCAAGAAACCATTGCGGCCCTTGATAGTGTAAAGCCTTCGGCAAAAAAGAGATTTCTTATCGATGGCGTTGCAGGAGTAATAGGTGATTATGTGATCTTAGGTTCTGATATAGTTTCAGCAAAAGAGCAAACAAAAAGGCAGGCAGGAATTTCAGATATTTCAAGTTGTGAACTAATGGAAAGCCTTCTGTCAGAAAAAATGTATGCGCACCATGCTATACAAGATAGTATCGCTATAAGTGATAGAGAAATTGAAGGAAGTACTGAAGGTCAAATACAGTATTTCAAAAATGCACTTCAAACAGATGATGATCAAAAAATTGCAGATTTCTATAAGAAAGAAAATATTACACAGGTTAGAGAGGCGCTTAATCGTGTAAATCGAGATAGGCTTCTTGCACAGCGTATGCAAGAACGTATTACTGAAGCTGTAGAGATAACTCCAGAAGAAGTCCGTGAATTTTTTCAATCCATACCGGTAGATCAAAGACCTCTTTTTAATACAGAGGTAGAAATGGCGCAAATAGTCGTAATTCCTGAACCTGAACAAGAAGAGATCGACCTGGTTATTAACAAATTGAAAGGATACCGAGCAGATGTATTAGATAACGGTGCAGATTTTGCTGCAAAAGCAACCTTATATTCTGATGATACAGGTACAGAGAGACAAGGTGGAGTATTATCTCTAAAACGCAGCGACCCTTTTGTAAAAGAATTTAAAGATCAAGCATTTTCACTTCAAGAAGGAGAAATAAGTGAGCCATTTGAAACCATGTTCGGATATCATATCCTTTATGTTCAGAAAATACGTGGGCAAGTAAGAGATGTAAGACACATTCTTTTGAAACCGTATATTTCTGTGGCACAGATTGAAAAATCAAAAGAAGAATTGAATGCGATGAGAGATCGAATTATTTTAGGAGAGATTAGTTTTGAAGATGCGGCAAGAGAAATCAGTGATGAAAAAAATGCTGAAAATGGTGGTAAAATTATCAACCCAAATACTGGAACAGGTAGAGTAGAGGCAGTAAGATTAGAAGGTGATATGGCTTCAACAGTTCAGTTTCTTGAAAAAGGTGATATCAGCGGTATTATTGAAGAGACAGACCCTAGATTAGGTTCAAAATCATTTAAGATAGTTTACCTCATTGATAAAATCCCTGATCATAAAGCAGATTATGCAAACGATTATTTAAAAATTAAAGATCTTGCATTAAAGAACAAGCAGGTAGAAGCCATAAATAAATGGCGCAATGAAAAGTTAGGAGATACCTATATAAAAATTGGATCAGAATATATGGATTGCGATATCCTCAATTCCTGGAATTAATACTCTTAAACCCAACAATTCATGTCAGATGTAGCTGCAATAGATAACTTGGTTAAAAAGCACCAAGAACTTAAAAAAGAAATCGCCAAAGTAATTATAGGACAAGATAGAGTAATCGACGAGATTTTGATTTCTGTATTTTCTGGTGGTCACGCACTACTTGTAGGTGTTCCTGGACTGGCTAAAACTTTAATGGTAAATACTATTGCACAAGCTTTAGGTCTTAATTTTAAAAGAATTCAGTTTACTCCAGACTTGATGCCTAGTGATATTTTAGGAAGCGAGATACTAGATGAAAATAGAACTTTCAAATTCTTAAAAGGTCCTGTTTTTTCAAATATTATCCTTGCAGACGAGATCAATCGTACACCACCTAAAACTCAAGCAGCCCTTCTCGAGGCGATGCAAGAGAAATCAGTAACTGTTGCAGGACACAATTACCAACTGGATAAACCTTATTTCGTATTAGCTACTCAAAACCCTATCGAGCAAGAAGGGACTTATCCTTTACCAGAAGCACAGCTAGACCGATTCATGTTTTCAATTTTATTGCAGTACCCTTCTTTTCAAGAAGAAATAGATGTAGTAAAATCTACAACTAGTGATCATAAACCACATGTAAATGCTCTTTTTACAGCTCAAGAAATTGTAGATTTTCAGCAATTGATAAGACGTATTCCTGTTGCAGATAATGTAATTGAATATGCTGTAACTTTAGTAGGTAAAACAAGACCTAAGAGTGATGCTGCTCCAGATATCGTTAAAGAATATATAGATTGGGGTGCTGGACCTAGAGCCTCCCAAAATTTAATACTGGCCGCAAAAACACATGCCGCAATTAACGGAAAGTACAGTCCAGATATTGAAGATGTTAAAGCAGTAGCGACAGGTATTCTTAGACACCGTATCATAAAAAATTATAAGGCTGAAGCAGAAGGTCACACAGAAGAAAGCATTATTGATAAGATTTTGTGATTTTAAATTATATCTGATACCCCTTTAAAGCACTATTGTTAAGATGGTGCTTTTTGTTTTTATTTTTTTAAGATTAGTGTCCAATACTTTCTAGCAGAATTCAAACTGCTGTTTTAAAAAGTTAATAGGTTTTCCTTACTTTAAATGCCGTTATAGATAATATTGATCTCGCTTTTGCGAAAGCGAAAATACTGTCATCTTTTTAGTAAATTATTAAACTGATAATAATGTACTATCTAAATTATTAATTTGATAATAGTAAGCCCTCTTAAAGCACGCTATTTTGAGATTATCTAAACTACTGTGGTAGTGCAGTAACGCTTTCATTTCACGTCTCATTTTTGTAACTTCGCAAATCTTAAAAAACGATTAATAAAAATTACATATATGGCTTTTGATATTGATATGATAAAAAAGGTGTATGCTGAGATGCCAGCGCGCGTAGATAAAGCGCGTAAGTTAACTGGTAAACCACTTACACTTTCTGAGAAAATTTTATATTCTCACTTATGGGATGGAACTCCTGGTAAACCTTTTACTAGAGGGAAAGACTATGTGGATTTTGCCCCAGATCGTATCGCATGTCAAGATGCAACGGCACAAATGGCTTTGTTGCAGTTTATGCAAGCTGGAAAAACCGAAGTTGCTGTTCCAACAACGGTTCACTGTGATCATTTGATCCAGGCAAAGAATGGTGCAAGCATGGACCTTCAAAGCGCAATGAACACTTCTAATGAAGTTTTTAACTTTCTAGAATCAGTATCAGATAAATATGGTATCGGTTTCTGGAAACCAGGTGCTGGTATTATTCACCAAGTAGTGCTAGAAAATTATGCTTTCCCTGGCGGAATGATGATAGGAACAGATTCTCATACCGTAAACGCAGGTGGACTAGGAATGGTTGCCATAGGTGTAGGTGGAGCAGATGCTGTAGACGTAATGGCAGGAATGGCTTGGGAATTGAAATTTCCTAAATTAATAGGTGTAAAACTTACTGGTAAATTATCAGGATGGACGGCGCCTAAAGATGTTATTCTTAAAGTTGCTGAAATCCTTACCGTAAAAGGAGGAACAGGAGCGATAGTAGAATACTTCGGTGATGGAGCAGTTAACCTTTCTTGTACAGGAAAAGGGACCATTTGTAACATGGGTGCTGAGATAGGAGCAACGACTTCTACATTTGGTTATGACGATTCTATGGAACGTTATTTACGTGCTACAGAAAGAGCAGATATCGCAGATGCTGCAAATGAAGTAAGAGAATACCTTACTGGTGATCCAGAAGTGTATGCAAATCCAGAACAATATTTTGATCAAGTAATTGAAATCAATTTAGACACCTTAATGCCATTAATTAATGGACCTTTCACTCCAGACCTAGCTACACAGGTAGGATCTATGAATGAAAAAGCGACTAAAAATGAATGGCCGTTAAAAGTAGAATGGGGACTTATCGGTTCTTGTACTAACTCTTCTTATGAAGATCTTTCTCGTGCAAGTTCTGTAGCTCAACAAGCTATTGATAAAAAACTAGTGACTAAAGCAGAATTTGGTATCAATCCAGGTTCTGAAAAAGTACGTTATACAACAGAACGTGACGGTATTTTAGGAGTATTTGAAAAGGTGAATGCAAAGATTTTTACAAATGCTTGTGGACCATGTATAGGTCAATGGGCACGTTACAGCGATCCTAAAAATGCACCTAAAAACTCTATTATTCACTCTTTTAATAGAAACTTTGCAAAACGTGCTGATGGTAACCCTAATACACATGCCTTTGTAGCGTCTCCAGAAATTGTTGCAGCAATAGCAATTGCAGGAAGATTGGATTTTAACCCTATGACAGATACTCTAATCAATGAAGATGGAGAAGAAGTGATGTTAGATGAGCCTACTGGATGGGAATTACCTCCTAAAGGTTTTGAAGTAAAAGACGATGGTTACCTTGCTCCACAAGAAGATGGTACTGGTGTTGTTGTTAATGTTGCAGATGATTCTGATCGTTTACAATTACTAGAGCCTTTTACGCCTATAGGAACAAACTTGAGTAATGCTAAGTTGTTGATCAAGGCTTTTGGAAAATGTACTACTGATCATATTTCTATGGCCGGACCATGGTTGCGTTATAGAGGTCACCTAGATAACATTGCAAACAATACATTAATTGGTGCGGTAAACGCTTTTGGTAAGAAAACCAATTTTGTTAAGAATCAGTTGACCGGAGAATTTGGCGGTGTGCCAGATACGGCTAGAGCTTATAAGGCAGCAGGAATTCCTTCTATCGTTATAGGAGACCATAATTATGGAGAAGGTTCTTCTCGTGAGCATGCAGCAATGCAACCACGTCACTTAGGAGTTGTTGCAGTGATTGTAAAATCATTTGCGCGTATCCATGAAACCAACTTGAAGAAGCAAGGGATGTTAGGTCTTACGTTTGCAAATGAAGCAGATTATGATTTGATACAAGAAGATGATACCTTCAACTTTGTGGATTTAGCAAACTTTACTCCAGATGTTCCATTGACTGTGGAGATTACTCATGCAGATGGATCTAAGGACACGATCAAAGCAAATCATACGTACAACGCTGCTCAAATTGAATGGTTCCATAAAGGAAGTGCTTTGAATAAAATCAAAGAAGATAACGCAGCTTAAAAAAGCATTTTATCATATTCAAAAGCCTCTTGATATTTCAAGAGGCTTTTTTATATAAATAGGTTCTCGCTTTCGCGAAAGTGGAGAGTTAATCAAACTACAATTTAATAAATGAGTGATTACTTCTAAGATCACATTTATAATTCGTTTATATTCGAATTAAAAATGTTTAACTAGAAGCGCACTCGTTGCAAATACGCACGAAGGGAAATTAAATCTAGTTTATGAATGTAGTAGAACATTATTTTTTAAAATCATGAAGAAGTTAAATTTATGTTCGTAATTATTTTTGCGATTGGAATGGTTGTTTTTTTTCAGTATCAATCAAATATTACTAATGAAAATGTTTTTCAAGACTCTTTTAATGGAACTGTACAAAAGGTAGAATATAACAAAAGAGATAGACCGACTGTAACTATAAAAAATAAAAAAATTGGACTTAATGCGTTTGGAATTTATAGTGATAATAGAATAGAGGTGACTGATTCATTAGTCAAGAATGATACCTCTTCAAAGCTTTTTCATTTTAAATTAAATGAAGATGGCAAACAAATTTTATATAACACGTATCAAATTAAGAAATAATAGCCTATAAATTTCTTACGTCCCAGCTGGCGAGAGCGTCTGGCTCGTGATCTCAAAATTTATATAATAAAAATATTTCCCTACAAATAACTCTTCAAAAACAATTCTGGTGTCATAACGGCCAGTTGACTGTGTTTATAGTCTTTAATATTTCTGGTAATAATCGTGTCTATTTTTCCAGAAGCTACAGCGCTATAGTTTTGTAACGCATCTTTAAAATCTTTGAAGTTAGAGTCTAGAGCTAGAAAGACACTATTCTTATCAGTATTTAAAATATCAATATGCGTTAAGAGCTCTTTTATTTTTTGTCTCACTACTTTATCAGGATGCCATTTACGAGCAACAAAATAAATATTAGCAATTATTACCGATGTGAAGTACAGTCCTAGTTTTTGATCTAAACATTTTTCTATAGCTAGAATCGCATTTTCTCTAAAAGGTTCTCGCTCTAATAGGACATCTAATATCACGTCAGAGTCTACAAAAATACCTTTCACTTTTTCAAGTATCTTTTGATTCGTTCTTCCTGTATATCTCTATTATAATTAAAATCATAGTCTTTAGGAGCTTTTAAGCTTCCTGATAGTTTTCTAATAAAGGATATTTCTTCTTCGGCTACTTCACTTTTATTTTGATCCATGCTATATGGATTTGAAATCATCTTAAAATAATTCTCTACAATATCAGACAAACTGCGTCCTTGTTCTTTAGCATATTTTTTTGCCATTTCTATAACGGCTTTGTCCATGGTAAGCGTTAACTTAGTATTCATAATTGACACGTGTAAAGTTTATTGAAAAAGACACGTGTAAATATAATCATTTTATTAAAACGCTTTAAATCAAATAATCAACTTGTCAAAACAAATCACAACGCTTACTTTTTTTAAATACCCAAGTTTCAAGCAAAAGTTATGGGCTTTTGGTATGATGCAATTTGCCCATCGTCCCTTGAAAAAAGTGAAAGGATTACAATTTTATAAGTTATTAGGCTCTGGAAAAGAAAATTTTGACCCTAAACCAGACTGGAGCGTCTACGGATTGTTACAAGTTTGGGATAATGAAGAGGTAGCAAGAGACTTTTTTGACAACTCAAAACTTTATAAACGTTACCAAAATTACAGCGAGCAACAGCTTACTTTTTATATGAAAAGTATAAAAGCCCATGGACAATGGTCCAAACAAAATCCGTTTGAGCCTAGTGACTCTTTAGATGAGAATAACTCTTATATTTCGGTCATTACAAGAGCCACGATTAAAATAAGTATGTTGAAGAAGTTTTGGGATTACGTTCCTACTTCGCAGTTAGATTTAGTAGATAATCCTAATCTACTTTTTACTGCAGGAGTAGGAGAGCGACCAGTTACTCAAATGGCAACCTTTAGTTTGTGGAATGATGCAAGAGCCTTAAAGAAGTTTGCGTACCGCAGTCAAAATCATCGCCATGCTGTACAACAAACTCAAGCGTTACAATGGTACAAGGAAGAAATGTTTACCAGATTCCAGCCTTATAAAATTATAGGTAGTTGGCCCAATTTTGAAATCCCTAGAGATTTACAAGTTCAAAAGCTTTAAAATAACTTTCTAAAAAAGGCACTTAAAAATGGCTTAGAAGTCATAGGCAACATTATCCCAAGTTCTTCTCCAAAACTAGTTTCTTCATCCAAGAAACGAAAAATGGTATTTATGTTGTTCTTTTTATAAAGCGTATGGAATACTTGAGCGCCGCGTTCATTGTCGCCATGTAAAACATCTAGCATGATCTCATCATAAAACCTAAATTTCTTAGAAATCATTCCATAATTAAGGTCCTGATCAGCAATGATATTATCTACCAGTTGATAAGCTTTTTTCTCACTCATTTTAAAACTGTATCCAGTAGAAGGTTTTACCCAGCCGCCAGCAGTTCCTATTTTAAAAAGGTTTTTTTCATGATGCTTTTCAAATTTATAGGTAGTCATAGGTATGATGCCTTGTTCTGTTTTTTGAATGGTAAAAGAATCAATTTTTAAAAAATCACTGATATACTCTTTGAGATACTTTTCATAAGTCTCATCAGAAACCACATCTTTAGAGAAATATGTAAACTCCACTAAAGCTTCTGTAGTAGAGTGTGGTAAGACGTAAGTAAAGCTCGTTGTACCTGTATCCCTAAGGCGGTAATCCATCATTACAAATTCTTCAAGATTAAATACTGGCTCTTCCGTTTTTATCACCCAACCTTTGAAATGCTGTTTTAATGTAGTTGCATTTGTGTCTTTAAAAAATGCTGGATCAATACGGCTGTCTAATACGAGATTTGCTGTTATTTTTACCGTATCGCAATGAATCGTTCTCAGTTCTTTACCAGATACTCGTAGTACTTTTTCTTCTATTAAAGTGAAATTAGAGTCTTTTTGTAGTTCCGCTTTCGCGAAAGCGATAAAATCACGACTTTCTATAGATTTATATACATAATCGTTAAGACCAAAATCTATTCTATTATTTGGTACAATAAAGCTTCCGTTTTTCCAACTATGAGAGATCAAATGATCCCACTTACCTTTTCCTAGTTCCCAAAAAGACCATGTTTTATCTAAAGAATCTGATTTAAAATCGTCTATAACGACAACTTTAAGGTCTGTTTTACGACGCAACAATTCCTGCACCACGTGACTTCCTGCGCAGCCCATACCTATAATCGCTATATCGTAATGATGATCCATAATCCTAGTGCAAAAATGAGTTGAACTCCGTAGAGGTGATATGAGATAAGCGCATTTCCTTTGAGCTTAAATTTAAATGAGATCGCATGTAAAACAGCAGCAATTATGTACCAGCATACGTAATTAAACCATCCTGCGCCATTTTCAAAATGCCAGAAGCCAGAGAAATCGCAAATTTGTTCTAAAAAGAAGTCTAAGCCTACCATAAGTGCAGCGCCAGCAGCAATTACAGCAATAGCCGATTTGAAAAAATTCTTTGCAATTATATGTGTGATAAAAGTTAGTATCGCCCAGTTTACACCTATAAGAAGTGGTATGCCGTCTATTTTTGGACCAAAGTTTTTACCGTAATAGTAGTCTCCAAATAAACTGCCTGTGTGAACACCTATCCATTCTACACTTATTCCTATAATCATAAACAGCCCAAACAATAAAACCTTTATTTGAGTATCTATCTTAAAAAGAAGCACCATGCAAAAGAATAAATAAACTAACGTAAAAGGAGATTTAGGCAAAAAGAAATCTTCGTACCCTAATGCTATACCTACAAGTGCAGCTACATGAACAATCCATAAAAATACAATTGCGGCTAACTTCATTGTTCTTTTTTGATTAAATCTGCTGTGATCTGTGCACTCAATAAACATAAAGGGATTCCACCACCAGGATGAACAGAGCCACCTACATGATATAAATTTTTAATCTTACCATTGAAGTTAGGATGTCTTAAGAATGCTGCAAATTTATTATTACTTGCTGCGCCATACAGTGCGCCTCTATAGGAACTTGTGTTTTTCTCAATTCCTTGAGGCGTTAAAATATATTCAGTTGTAATGTGTTCGGTAATATCTACCTGAAGACATTTTTTTATTTTTTTAATAATTTGAGCTTTGGATTCTTGAACCATTAGATCCCAATTTTGTCCATAATCGCCAGGTGCGTTGATCATCACAAACCAGTTTTCATGACCGGATGGTGCATCCTTTTTTGACTCTTTACTAGTAATGTTTATATATACTGTTGGATCACTGTGTAGAGTCTTGTTTTCAAAAATTTCTTTGAACTCTGCCTTGTAATTCTCTGAAAATAGAATGTTATGCAGATCTAATTGAGGGAATTCTCTATCAATTCCCCAATAAAAAATTAGTGCGCTACTAGATCTCTCTTGACTTAATGTTTTCTCAGGAGCTTTTATATTTTTCATCAAGTTTCTATAGGTAGGAACAATATCCATGTTAGAAACGACTAGGTCAGCATGGTAATCACCATCTTTTGTCACTACACCTGTTGTCTTGTTGTTTAAGTGTTTAATACTGGTTACGCTTTCGCGAAAGCGGAAATCAATACCAACTTTTTGCGCCAGTTCATATAGCGATTGAGAAATACGGTGCATACCACCATTAGGATAAAAGGTTCCTAAACCTAATTCTAAATGAGGAATCATGGTCATGATACCTGGAGTTTGATACGGAGAAGAACCGTTGTAAGTGGCGTATCTATTAAATAGTTGTGTTAGTTTAGGGTTCTTAAATGTACTATTTTCTTCATTTAAAGTGTTGTTAAGTCCTAAAAATGGTGCGTTTATAATAGCTTTTAATGTGTCCAGTGACAAATATGTAGACGCCTTATGTAATGATTTTTCGAGAAAAAGAGTTTTGGTAAGGTCATATCTAGACTTACTTTTTTCTAAATATTTTTTTATTGACGATTTTTCTTCATTAAAAACCTCGGCAGCGTCATCTATAAATTTTGTAAAATTAGTACTTGCTTTAAATGCAGTACCATCTTCCCAAAAGTAATGGAAAGATGTTTCTTTACTCTTATAGGTAAAATCAATCTTTTGATCTGGAAATAATCTGAGAAGATTTTCTACCAAATCGGGTAACGTAAAAAGTGATGGTCCTAAATCAAAACGATAACCATCTTGTTCTATAGCATGTAACTTACCACCGGCATAATCGTTTTGCTCAAACACGGTTACAAAATAGCCTTTGTGTTTTAAACGCAAAGCGACTGCTAGACCAGCTATTCCAGCGCCTATGACAATGGCTTTTTTCATTTTATTATTTAAAATACTTGAAAGGGACTACTAACATGCCAAAATTTTCACCATCTTCTTTGCCTAAATGTTTGTGATGCATTTTGTGAGCCCGACGTAAACCTTTAGCATATTTATTATTTGCTTTACGTAGCCATTTGAACCGTTGGTGGATAAAAATATCATGTACTACAAAATATGCTATTCCATAGGCTAAAATACCTGCGCTTAATGGAAGTGCCCACCAAAGGTCTAACTCACTGTGAGCAACTTTTAATGCGATGCTTATTACTGCATAAAAAACAAAAAATAAGTCGTTCTTTTCAAACCAACTATTGTGTTTTTTGTGATGATGATCTTCATGAATATTCCATAAAAAACCGTGCATCACGTATTTATGCATCCACCATGCATTAAATTCCATAATGGAGAAAGTGCCTAGAAAAATTAAGATCCAGAGAAATACTTGCATGTGTTATATCAAATTAAGACGGTAAGCAACATATCCTTTTGAAAGTAAAAAGAATTTTTCATAATTAGGAACGCGTATTCTTTTATTTCTAATTTCTTTAGAAGGTGTACGTTCAAGTCTAGTTAATAGTCTTCTATAGTATGTGTAAGCGGTGTACACTCCTAATTTAGCTTCAATTGGTAATCTTTGAATGCCTCTTAAACCTGCGTCAAAGTCTTCCTTTATTTCCTGAATAAGTCTCGCTTTATCTTCTTCACTTAGATCATGCAAATCTGTATTTGGGAAATAACTTCTTTCTAATGTTTCTAGGTCTGCTTTGAGGTCTCTTAGAAAGTTTACTTTTTGAAAAGCGCTTCCTAGTCTCATGGCATCATCTTTTAGATCATTATATTTCTCCATATCACCTTTTACAAAAACTTTAAGTGACATTAGTCCGACAACATCTGCACTGCCATAAATGTAGTTTCTATATTCTTCATCTGTCAAATAAATTGATTTATCTAAATCCAGACGCATGCTATGAATAAAAGCACCATACATATCTGGTGTAATATCATATTTATTAACCGTTTCTTGAAATGAGTTTAAAATAGGGTTTAGGCTTATTTTTTCATCAATCGCACGTTTTACATCTTCTTCAAATCGATCTAAAAGCGTTCTTTTGTCAAAGTCATGGAAAGTGTCCACGATCTCATCTGCAAAACGAACAAATCCATAGATGTTATGAATATCTTGTCTTATGGAAGGCCCTAACATTTTACTCGCAAGTGAGAATGATGTACTGTAATTGCTAGTAACAGTTTTACTACATTCTCTAGAGACTTTATCAAATAAGCTTTTCATTATGAATTGTGTTTTTTAATTAGTTCGGCAGCTAGTTTACCAGAAATTAATGAAGGAGGAACTCCTGGGCCTGGCACGGTTAACTGACCTGTAAAATAAAGGTTTTTAACTTTACGACTTCTTAAATTAGGTCTAAGAAATGCGGTTTGTAATAAAGTATTTGCCATTCCATAGGCATTTCCTTTGTAACTATTGTACTCTGAAATAAAATCGTTTACACAGAAAGATTCTTTAAAAATAATATTTTCTCTAACGGTTTGGTCTGTTCTTGATTCAAAACGTGTCATTATTTTATCAAAATACTCTTCTCTTAGTTCTGGAGTATCTTCAAGATTTGGAGCAAGAGGGATTAAAAAGAATCCATTCTCACAACCTTCTGGAGCAGTTTCAGGATCAGATAGTGATGTGAAATTTGCATAGAATAAAGGCTCTTCCGGCCATTTAGGGTCTTCATAAATTTCATTTGCATGCTTTGTAAAGTCGGTATCAAAAAATAGGTTATGATGGTCGATATTCTTAAGCCTTTTATTAAAACCTACATAGAAAATCAGCGAACTAGGAGCAAAAGTTTTCTTTTCCCAGTAAGACTCTGAATATTGTCTATACTTTTTCGGTAATAGTGTTTCAGAATGATGGTAATCTGCTCCTGATAAAATAGTAGGATAAAGAAACTTCTGGTCATTAGTTATTAAACCTTCTGCACGCCCCATGTCATCAACTAATATTTTATCTACAGGAGAATTAGTTTTTATTACAACACCTAATTCTTTAGCTAGTTTTTCCATGGCAAGGATTACCTCATACATTCCACCTTTAGGATGCCAAGTTCCTAAACCAAAGTCGGCATAATTCATGAAGTTATAAAAGCTAGGAGTGTTTTGAGGTGTTGCGCCTAAAAATAGTACAGGGAACTCAAGTATACTTACCAATTTAGGATTAGTAAATTTTTTACGAACGTCCTTAGAAACATTACCGATAAATGCACCTACCTTTTTAGCAGTTTGTGGGGTAATTAATTCTAAAGGTGATTCTCCAGGTCGATAAACTAGGTTTTTTATGGCGATTTCATAGTTCTCTTCAGCTTTAGACATAAACTGTTGTAGAGGCTTAGAACTACCCTTTTCTACTTTTTCAAAAGTAGCTTTGATATCCTCAAGATTATCTGCTATTTCTATTTTATCGTCCTCAAAAACAACAGAATAAGCAGGGTTTAATTTATCAAGTTGATAATAATCTTGTGGTTTTTTATCAAAATCTGCAAAAAATCTTTCAAAAATGTCTGGCATCCAGTACCAAGAAGGTCCTATATCAAACGTAAAACCGTCTTTGATCAGACGCCTAGCTCTTCCTCCTACAGTATCATTTTTTTCATATATAGTTACTTCATAACCAGCTTGTGCTAGATAACAAGATGCCGCTAGGGAAGAGAACCCTGATCCTATAATCGCTACTTTACTCATGCTTCAATTAGTTGTGGTATTCTTTCTATTACTTCACCTATACCTTTAAATACCGTTTGATTTTTAGATAGGTCTTTAGGTTTTATCTTTTGTGCTAGTTGTCCTAAAATCCATAGTTCTACATCATCGTTTTTAGCAACTTTACGATTGAATTTTTTAAGGAATGACGGTGTTTCTTGCTCAGTGGGTTGAACGGTAATGTATGTTATATAAGTAGGAGAGACACCTTTGTTTATGAAATATGGTAAAGCTTCTAACACCATACTTGCTCCTAAATAAACGGTTTTACAACCTTTTTTTAATAACTCATAATTAAGAAACAGTAAACCTAGATCGTGCATTTCATTTTCAGGTAAAAACAAAACGTAAATTTTATCGTCATTTCTAGATTTTTGGTATTGTACTTTTTCTAGGTTTATTAAAACTTTCTGTTTAATTAAATGGCTTATAAAGTGTTCGTGTGCTATGTTTATAGTTTTAGATTGCCATAAGAAACCTAATTCTTCTAAGAAAGGAATAAAAAGATTATAAAAAACACCAGAAAATCCAACTTCTTTTAACACGGAATCATAAACTCTTTGAAACATAAATTGATCAAAGTTTACCATAGCAAGTTTTAATTCTTGAATGGCATGATCGTTTTTATTATTTCTTACTGCTAGATTACGAACTTGTGTTTCAATATCTTCAGTAGATAAGCTAGCTATAGTTGATATTTTGATGCCAGCATTTTTTAGATAACTCACATTGAGTATCTTACATAAAGCGCCCAAATCATAGGTTCTAATGTTAGTGTCAGTTCTATCTGGTTCTAATAGGTTATATCTTTTTTCCCAGATTCTAATAGTATGTGATTTGATACCACTTAAATTTTCCAGATCCTTGATACTAAACTTACTTTTTATCAAAATAGATTTGTTTAATTAATTTGCTGTAAAGCTAAACAAATAATTCAGAAAGATCAGAAATTGATATTTTATTAACTATTGAAGATTATGGTTAACAATAAGTCAGGTGGTATATATGATTGAAAATAGTACCTGGAATGGGACTTGAACCCACACGTACAAAGTACACACGGCCCTCAACCGTGCCTGTCTACCAATTTCAGCACCCAGGTAAATAAAAAAAGTCCTTTAAATAAGGACTTTTATAGTGATCTGGCTGGGGCTCGAACCCAGGACCCTCTCCTTAAAAGGGAGATGCTCTGCCAACTGAGCTACCAGATCTTTTTGCGTTAGCGGCTGCAAATATACAGCCTATTATTAATTACAACCTAATTTTTTTTAGATTAATTTTCCAAAAATAAATTCAAATTAAAAAAAGATAGAGAAATGGCTTTTAAAATTATTTTATTAGGTTATATGGGGTCTGGTAAAAGTACTGTGTCAAAGGAACTTGCAAAAAAATTACAAGTATCTTCGATTGATTTAGATGATGAAATAGAAAATTTTGAAAAAAGTACTATTCCCCAAATCTTTGACTCGAAAGGAGCAATTTACTTTAGAAAACTTGAAAAAACTGTTCTTGATAAAATTATCGAAAGAGATGATAGTTTTGTTTTATCATTAGGAGGTGGTACTCCTTGCTATTTTAATAACATGAAGTTTCTAAATAATCGCGAAGAAGTTCTTACTATTTATTTGGATGTAAATATCTCTACATTGATTAAAAGGCTTAAGGATGAGGTCGAACATAGACCTATACTTAATAATATTAATTCTGCACAAGAATTGACTGAATTTATAGGGAAACATCTGTTTGAAAGAAGACCATTTTATAATCAAGCTAAAGAACGTATTCAAATAGTTGATGAATCTACTGAACAAATTATTGAAAAAATTATTCCTCTGTTATTTTAAAGTAACATTATATGGTTTAGTATCTAAATTTACTTCAATATGTTCTTCCATCGTGGTGGATAAAGAGATGCCTTTAAAGTCTGCTTTTACTGGATACTTTTTATGGTTTCTATTTACTAATACCGCAGTTTTCAATCTATCTAAAGGGACATTTAAAAAGTGTTTAACGGCATAGATTAATGTTGTTCCACTATTCAATACGTCATCACAAATTATCACCCCACTATTTGTATATTCTTCTGGCTTAAGATTGGTGTTTACAGGTTGTAAAGGATCTACTTTATTGACAATAACTTTGCATAATTTCACCTCGGTAGCGATAATTCCAGAAAGCACCTTTTTTAATTCTTTGGCAAAAGTGTAACCTCCGTTTGCAATTCCAGCGAGAATAATGTGATCATGATTTAAGTATACTTCGGCAATTTGATAAGCAATTCTTCTTATTTTATGCTGAACCTGTTTGTGATCCAAAATTTCATTTTTCATCATTTTCTTTTCATTTTAATAATCAATTCTTTTCCTTGTCTAGATGTTTCAGAATTTAGACATCTGGATAGTTTGATAATTTCAAAGTAATTTTCAAACAAATTTATGTACTCTTCTCTAGATCCAGAATAGGGTGGTTCATTTCTTTCGGCCTTAAAATCAAATAAAACACCTTCTATCCAACCTTCTTTTTTTAATAATTCATAGCTTTTTTTAATATAGCTTTCGCGAAAGCGAGTCTCTAACGCACAAAAGAATGTTTGTTCTAATATAAGATCATACCTTCCGATATGGTCAAAATAATCTTCTTGAAGTACACGAAGATTTATGTTGCCAGCTAGTCTTTCTTTCAAACGAACTAATGGTTGTGATGCAATATCCAAAACCGTTACATTTTTAAAACCTTTTGCAATCAAATACTCTGCTTCATAAGAGTTTCCAGCACCAGGAAGTAGTATGGATAAATATTTGTTTTCAATTTTATCGATAATATTTTTGAGAGGTTTGGAGATGTGACCTAAATCCCAACCTGTGTTTGCCGATAAATATCTATTTTCCCAGTACTTTTCATCTAGATTCATTCTTCTTCTTGATTTAATAAATCAGTTAAATCACGGCGGTCTTTTTTAGTGGGTCTTCCCTCTCCTTTTGTTCGATAATAATCTTGATTAAGGGCAATTAGTTTTTTAGCATCAAAATTTTCTTGAGGTGTTCTATCTACTCGATATAAGTTGACTATTTTATTTCCAACACGACCATCTGGTAAATCAAGAACCTCTACTTTATATTCTATTTGATCTTTACGTAGCTCTATAATATCGCCAGCATAAACATCTCTTGATGGTTTAATGGTAGAACCATTTACCTTAATGCGTCCTTTTTTAGCGGCATCAGTTGCCTTACTTCTAGTTTTGTAGTAGCGTACACTCCATAAATATTTATCTACTCGCATAAGACGATTTGTTATTAAACGTTATCACGGTACTACAAAAATAGTGGAAAATAGTATCTTTGGATGCTCAAAAAATTAATGATGAAAAAAATAACATATTTATTAACTTTTATTATAGTCGTGCTATTCTTATTCTCATGTGGATCTGAGGATGATAGTAATGATGTTGTAGTAAGAGATCGAGGAGAAGTCTTTGCCGAAGATTTAATTGAATTACAAGCTTTTTTAGATACTCACTTTTATAATTATGAAGAGTTCGCAACTAACCCTTCAGGGACTGATTTTGTTGTAAGATTTGATACGATAGCTGGCGTAAATTCAGGAAAAATACCGCTTTCCAATCAAGTTGATACCAAATCATTGACAAGAGATGGAATTAATTATACGTACTATACTTTAAATGTACGCCAAGGCGGTGGCGCAGCACAGCCTACATTTGCGGATAGTACATTAGTTTCTTACAGAGGAACTTTATTAGATAATACCGTGTTTGACGAATCAGCAAATGCAATATGGTTTGATCTTCCTTCAGTTGTAGATGGTTTTACCGCAGGTGTCACAGAACTTAATGAGGCTGCTAGCATAACTTCAAATCCTGATGGGACACTTTCTTACGCTGATTCTGGAATAGGTGCAGTGTTTATGCCTTCTGGTTTGGGTTACTTTAATCTTTTTCAAATAGGAATACCCCAATATTCACCTATTATCTTTTCTTATCAACTGAGAAAAGTAAAAACTACCGATCATGATGCAGATGGAATATTTTCAAAGTTTGAGGATTTAGATGGGGATTTCAGTTTGAGAACTAATGGTGATGACAATACTGATGGAGATAGTGTTAATAATGGTGTATTATTTAATTATGTAGATAATGACGATGATGGTGATGGTGTCCCTACTAGACTTGAAAATGCAGATCCTAATGGTGATGGAGACCCTAGTGATGCAGAAGATCTAGACGGTGATGGTATTCCTGGATATCTCGATGCTGATGAAGTGAATATAGACATTGATGGTGATGGAATTCAAAATAGATTTGAGCAACCAGACCCTAATGGAAATGGTAATCCTGCAGATGCACGCGATACAGATAACGATGGTATTCCTGACTATCTAGATCCTGATGATGACGGTGATGGTATTCCAACTAGCCAAGAGAATGCAGATCCTAATAATAATGGAAACCCTATCGACGCTAGAGATTCTGACGGTGATGGTGTTCCTGATTATTTAGATTCAGATTCATAGGTCTAAATTTCAGTACATAATAATAAAAAAGGAGTTTTGATTATTTATCAAAACTCCTTTTTTAATGGATATCTATTTGCGTTTTTCACAAAATAATATAAATGATTTATGGATTATTACTTATGACCATGTTTTTATCGCTATAAATTTGATGATTAATTAAATCTATATCTTATGAAAACGATTCACAGTATTACATTTTTTATTTGTTTTTCATTTTTTTCTAATGCGCAGGACCTAAGTCAAAATCCATCTAATAATAATTCATTATGGCAAGGGCAAACTATTCAAGAAGTAGCGTTTTTGAAAGTAGGTTTTGGTTACTGGATGCCTAAGGGGAATTTATCTGATTATTTAGATAGCTCTCCATTGTTCGAACTCGCTTTAGTTATACCAGATTCAAAGAGAAAAAGATCTTTTGAGTTAGGGATACAATTAGCTGTTCCTCAACAGAGAAGATTTTTTATCTTAACAGATGAAATAGATGAGTTTGATATTGAGGCAACTTCTATTGTTAATGGGTATATTAAACTTAATAAATGTCTTTATCAAAAGCCTAATAATAAATTGGCTTTATCTGTATCCCTAGGAATCGCGTCTATTTTTCTAGATCCAGTACAGAATGATGGGGTTGCAGTTCTAGATTATGGCAGTGTAAATTCTGTACTTGTAGCTCCTGGTTTGTCTTATGATTTCTTGTTTAAAGATCAATCAATGCTACAACTATCATTAGACCTTCAGTACACACCATTTAAGTTAGAACGTGCCATAACAAAGAGCATCAATTCTTTTAACTTGTTGCCTAAGGTTTCTTACAGGTTCTGATTAGATGAATGATGAATAAAAAAAGTCCTCATCATTTGATGAGGACTTTATAAATAAAAGCAACGAAAAATTACTTTCTCTTTATTGCTTTTTCTGCTTTAAGTGCAATATTCTCTGCATTCAAACCATATTTTTCAAGCAATTGCGCAGGCGTCCCACTTTCTCCAAAAGTATCATTAGTAGCCACAAATTCTTGAGCAGTAGGGTGATGCAACGATAGTGTTCTTGCAACGCTTTCACCTAATCCTCCTAAGAAATTGTGCTCTTCAGCAGTTACTACACAGCCAGTTTTCTTAGCAGATTTTATAATTGCCTCTTCATCTAGAGGTTTTATTGTGTGGATGTTGATCACTTCTGCACTGATTCCTTTTTCATTTAGAACTTTTGCAGCTTCTAGAGCTTCCCAAACTAAATGTCCCGTAGCAATAATTGTTACATCCGTTCCTTCTTGAAGTATTACAGCTTTTCCTATTTCAAACGCTCCATTTACAGGAGTGAAATTTGCTACTTTAGGACGCCCAAATCTTAAATAAACAGGTCCATGATGCTCTGCAATAGCTAGAGTTGCTGCTTTGGTTTGATTGTAGTCACAAGTATTGATTACCGTCATTCCAGGTAACATTTTCATCAATCCTATGTCTTCAAGAATCTGGTGTGTAGCGCCATCTTCACCTAAAGTAAGACCTGAGTGAGAAGCACAAATTTTCACATTCTTATCAGAATAAGCAATACTTTGTCTGATTTGATCATAAACACGACCAGTGGAAAAGTTAGCAAAAGTTCCTGTAAACGGTATTTTACCACCTATAGTCATTCCGGCAGCCATTCCCATCATGTTAGCCTCTGCAATACCTACTTGAAAGAAACGATCTGGATGATTAGCTGCAAATGCGTTCATTTTAAGTGATCCAGTAAGATCTGCACAAAGTGCAACTACATCTTTATTTTTTTGTCCTAGTTCAGTAAGTCCATCGCCAAAACCTGATCTCGTGTCCTTACTTCCTGTGTTTTCGTAAATTTTCATATCTAAAAATCTGCTGGGCAGATGATTTTAATTAATAGTCGCCTAAAGTTTCTGGATTTTGTTTCAATGCCTCAGCCAGTTGCTCATCATTAGGAGCAATACCATGCCATGCGTGCGATCCCATCATAAAATCTACACCATTACCCATTTCTGTGTGCAAAAGAATACAGATAGGTTGGCCTTTTCCAGTAAGTGATTTAGCTTCGGTAAGACCTGCTAGAACAGCATCTACATCATTACCTCTTGTAACAGTGATTACTTTCCAACCGAAAGATTCAAACTTATTCCTTAAATCCCCTAATGCAAGAACCTGATCGGTACTTCCATCTATTTGTTGTCCGTTAACGTCTACAGTAGAAATTAAATTATCTACTTTATTTGCTGCTGCATACATGGCTGCTTCCCATATCTGACCTTCTTGAAGTTCTCCATCACCGTGAAGTGTAAAAATGGTTTTGTTATCACCATTTAATTTTTTTACAGCTGCTGCACCTATAGCAACACTCATTCCTTGACCTAAAGAACCACTAGCAATACGTACTCCAGGTAAACCTTCATGAGTAGTTGGGTGACCTTGTAATCTTGTATTAAGCTTTCTGAAGGTGCTTAGTTCTGTAACAGGGAAGTAACCAGCGCGAGCCAGTACACTATAAAGTACAGGAGAGATATGACCGTTAGATAAAAAGAATAAGTCTTCTTTTTTACCATCCATATTAAAAGATGGCTCATGATCCATAACCTCATTATAAAGGGTTACTAAAAATTCTGTACAACCTAGTGATCCACCAGGATGCCCGCTACTTACTGCGTGTACTTGTCTCAAGATATCGCGACGTACTTGAGATACTAAATCTTTTAAGTGCTGTGTATCAGCCATTTTAGAGTTTTTTAATGATCCTTCAAAGTTAGGTCTATTGTAGTTTGTTATAAATTTTTAAGATTATCAGTTATTAACGATATCAGGCGTTTTGTGAACAAATTGATATAAATGAAAAAAAATAAAACCTAAGTTTTAAAATAATTTTAAAATCTTGTTTGTAATGATCTCGCTTTCGCGAAAGCGTAACACTTCACAAACTCTCTACTTGAACGATTTGTTTCAAAAGCTTTCAATTTAAATTCGAGTTTATATTCGAGTTCATATAAGTATCTTTGCCATCCATGAAATTTGATTTATTACAAAACGATCCACAAAGTCAGGCGAGAGCAGGAGTTATTCATACGGATCACGGAAAAATAGAAACACCGATTTTTATGCCTGTTGGGACAATAGGTACTGTAAAAGGTGTACACCAGCGCGAGTTAGAAGAAGAGGTGAATCCAGATATTATTCTAGGAAACACCTACCATTTATATTTACGTCCTGGTACGGAAATTCTAGAGAAAGCTGGTGGTCTTCATAAATTTATGAACTGGCAACGACCTATCCTTACCGATTCTGGTGGTTATCAAGTGTATTCTTTAAGTTCTAATCGTAAGATCAAGGAAGAAGGTGTGAAGTTTAAATCTCATATCGATGGCTCTTATCATACGTTCACACCAGAACGTGCCATGGATATACAACGCAGTATAGGTGCAGATATCATTATGGCATTTGATGAATGTACGCCCTATCCTTGTGATTATAACTATGCACGACGCAGTATGCACATGACGCATCGATGGTTAAAGAGATGTATCACTAGGTTTGATAACACTCCAGATCTTTACGGTCACAAACAAACGCTTTTCCCTATAGTTCAAGGAAGTACGTATGTTGATTTAAGACAACAAAGTGCAGAAGCTATTGCGGCAGCAGACCAATTTGGTAACGCAATAGGTGGACTTTCTGTTGGAGAACCTGCAGATGAAATGTATGCAATGACTGAAGTCGTTACTGCTATATTACCTAAGGAAAAACCACGTTATCTCATGGGTGTTGGAACACCTATTAATTTATTAGAAAATGTGGCTTTAGGTGTTGATATGTTTGATTGTGTGATGCCTACTCGTAATGGTCGCAATGGTATGATTTTTACCGCAAACGGTACGATGAATATGAAAAACTTAAAATGGGCTGAAGATTTTAGTCCATTAGATCCAGCAAATTATGCATGGGTAGATACCGCTTACACTAAGGCTTACGTTAGACATTTATTTACAGTAAATGAAATGTTAGGAAGACAAATTTGTACCATACACAATCTTTCTTTCTATTTGTGGTTAATGAGAGAGGCACGCAAGCATATTCTTGCAGGTGATTTTAGAACTTGGAAAGATAAAATGGTAAAACAAATGGATAATAGACTCTAGTGTTAAGTATATTAGATAAATATATACTAAAGAGGTATTTAGGAGCATTTGCACTTTTATTAGTGCTTTTCTTGCCTATCATGGTAACAGTACATATTGCTGAAAAAGTAGGGAAAATTATAGCAAAGGATGTTCCTGCTGGTGAGGTAATCATTTACTTGTTAGACTTCACCATTTATTTTTCTAATTTCCTTTTTCCATTATTTCTTTTCATCTCTACCATGTTTTTTACCTCAAAGCTAGCGATGAATACAGAGGTAATTGCATTCCTAAGTTCTGGGGTATCTTTCAATAGATTTTTGCGACCTTACATTATAGGAGCAACTATTGTTTGTGTTTTTGCTTTAATATTTAGTGCTGTATTTGTACCCAATGCTTCTTCTGGTTTTAATGAATTTCAAAGCAAATACTTTAGAAGAGGTGATGATAAGAATACTACCAATGTCTTTAGACAAATTAATGATAATGAAAATATTTATGTAAGTAATTATCAGCCTTCTAATAAAAATGGTTTTGACTTTACCCTAGAACATTTTGATGGTATCGATCTTAAGTATAAAATTTATGCACAAAGAATCAAATTTAAAGATTCCATTTATACCTTAACTGGCTACAAAAAAAGAACCATACTAGAAAATGGCGAAATAATTGAACGTGAGCAGAAAAAGGATACTCTTTTTAGCTTTGATATAGACGAATTAACACCAACCGATTACATTGCGGAAACAAAAACATTCACAGAACTCAATAAATTTATCGAGTTAGAAGAAAAACGAGGTAATAGCAATCTAAATATTTATTATGTAGAAAAATATAAACGCACATCCATTCCTGTAAGTGCATTTATTTTTACCATTATTGCGGTTGCCGTTTCTTCAGTAAAAAAACGTGGTGGAATGGGTATGAATCTAGCCATAGGTATTGTTATAGCGATGACTTATGTGTTTTTAGATAAGGTATTTGGAACCATCGCAGAAAAAAGTACGTTCAATCCATGGATTGCAGTTTGGTTTCCTAATATATTCTTTGCTGTAGTAGCATTTTTCCTGATTAGAAATGCGAGACGATAAACTCCTTAATTACCTACACCTACATTTTATAGTATTCATCTGGGGTTTTACCGCAGTATTGGGTGCCTTGATTAGTATTGAATCCATTCCATTAGTCTGGTGGCGTATGAGTATGGCAGTAGTTCTGATATTCATTTATATGAAATGGAAGAAAATTCCCTTTCAGTTATTTGGTAAAGGTGCGCTTTCGCGAAAGCGGATTTCAGGTTTCCTACTTGCGGGCGTGGTTATCGCCTTACACTGGGTCACTTTTTTTGGCGCAATTAAAGAATCCAACGTTTCTGTAACTCTTGCTATGTTAAGTATGGGATCATTCTTTACAGCTTTACTAGAGCCTATTTTTACGTCAAAGAAATTTGTTTGGTATGAGCTTATTTTTGGGGTCATTATAATAGGAGCTTTATATTACATTTTTCAGATTGAAACTGACTATGTGGTAGGAATGATTTTAGGATTGGTCAGCGCATTGCTCAGTGCTATATTCTCCATTATGAACGTAAAATGGGCAAAAGAGAATCCGCCGTCTTTGATTTCTTTTTACGAACTGTTAAGTGGTGTGATATTGTTGTCCTTGTTTTTTGTGTTTCTGCCAGTTGATTTTGTAATGCCATCAGAATTAACATCGATGGATTGGTTGTGGTTGGGTATCTTGGCTTCTGTTTGTACAGCTTACGCATTTATAGCAAGTGTAAAAGTGATGAAGTTTTTAAGTGCCTATACGGTTATGTTAACCATAAACCTAGAACCAGTCTACGGTATTTTTCTTGCTTACTTGATCTTAGGTGATTCAGAAGAAATGACACCTCAATTTTACATTGGTGCGGTAGTAATTGTTTTAGTCATTATTGCTAACGGTATCCTAAAAACTAAACTTTCTAAGAAGTAAACTGACGAAATCTAGTTTAGAAATGCTCGATTTCTCTAGTTTTTCCCAATACCTTTTTTAAAAGAAGAACTCAATTATCTTTTCAGTTCACAACTTCAAAACCAATTTCACCTATACTTCATCTCATATTACTATATTTGTCTACCCAAAAAACGAATCCCCTTATATGGAGTATTTAGAATTTGAATTACCGATCAAGGAGCTGGAAGAGAAGTATCAGCAAACCATTACCTTAGGTGAAGAAAGTGATGTAGATGTAAGTGCGACCATCAAACAAATAGAGAAAAAGCTTAAAGCAACTCGTAAAGATATTTATGCAAACCTTACGGCATGGCAACGTGTGCAAATGTCACGTCATCCTAGTCGTCCATATACCTTAGATTATATAAAAGCAATTTGTGGAGACACGTGGTTAGAATTACACGGTGATCGCAATGTGAAGGATGACAAAGCCATGATAGGCGGATTAGGTAAAATAGGTGAACAAAGTTTCATGTTTATCGGTCAGCAAAAAGGTTTTAATACAAAAACACGTCAGTACCGTAACTTTGGTATGGCAAATCCAGAAGGTTATAGAAAAGCCTTGCGCTTAATGAAAAGTGCCGAAAAATTTGGTGTGCCAGTTGTAGCTTTAATTGACACTCCAGGTGCTTATCCTGGACTTGAAGCAGAAGAGCGTGGTCAAGGAGAAGCGATTGCAAGAAATATACTTGAAATGACACGCCTCAAAGTGCCAATTATTGTGATGATTATAGGTGAAGGAGCCAGTGGCGGAGCGTTAGGTATAGGTGTAGGCGATAGAGTAGTGATGTTAGAAAATACTTGGTACTCTGTTATCTCACCAGAATCTTGTTCTTCTATTTTATGGAGAAGCTGGGAATATAAAGAACAAGCTGCAGATGCCTTGAAGCTGACTTCTACAGATATGAAGAAACTTAAGTTAGTTGATGAGATTTTAAAAGAACCCATCGGCGGTGCTCATAAAGACAGAGAGACGACGTTCAAATCTGTTGCTGAATGTATTACACAACATTATGAAGAGTTAAAGAAATTAGATGCTAAAGAACTCGTAGAGCAGCGTATGGATAAATATGCAAACATGGGTGTTTTCAAAGGATAAACACTTTAGAAGAATTTAGTTTTTTACTATACAAGCTACAAAGTTTTCAAAATGACTTTGTAGCTTTTTTAACCGCCTAATTTAAAAATTTGATTGTCTAAATGATTTATCAACTTTAAAATTAAGTTCAAAAAAATTATTTATTTTTTGTGAATAGCGGTGCTCACTAGCTTTCACAAAAAACTAACGGTTATTAACAGGTTGTAAACCTCAATTTTATAGTAATTGTTGATGACTGTATCATAACCCTAATCGAGTAAAACCCATTTAAAACCCTACTTTTGAATCCTATGGAAAAAGTTCAACAACGCCCTAATATTATTTCAGGAAATACCTCTGTTGTAACGCTTGAAAAAGGAAAGATACCACCTCAAGCAGTTGATTTAGAGAAAGTTGTTATAGGTGCATTGATGATCGATGGTAAAGGGGTTGATGAGGTTATCGACCTTCTTACTCCAGAGGTTTTTTATCAAAAAAACCATCAATTTATTTTTGAAGCCATAGACATTCTCTTCAAAGAAGGGAAACCAGTCGACTTGTTAACCGTTAGTGCACAGTTGCGTAAAATGGAAAAACTAGATGCTTCTGGTGGTGACCATAATTTGGTTCAATTATCACAATTAGTCAGTTCTACCGCACACATAGAGTTTCATGCAAGGATCATTCTTCAAAAGTATATTCAACGTAGTTTAATTAAAATTTCTACAGAAATTATTAATGAATCTTATGAAGAATCTACTGATGTTTTTGATTTACTAGATAAAGCAGAATCTAAACTTTATGAAGTTACACAAGGTAACATTAGAAAAAGTACAGAGACAGCTATGGATCTCGTACGTCAGGCAAAAGAACGTATAGAAGAAATAGCAAATCGCGATGGACTTTCTGGAATACCATCAGGATTTACTGATCTTGATCGATTAACTAGTGGATGGCAGCCGTCTGATTTAATTATTATTGCTGCACGTCCAGGTATGGGAAAAACAGCTTTTACACTTAGTATGGCACGTAATATTGCAGTAGGAAGCGATATACCTGTTGCTTTCTTTTCTCTGGAGATGAGTTCTGTTCAGTTAATTACTCGTTTGATCTCTTCAGAAACTGGTTTAAGTTCTGAAAAGTTGCGTACTGGAAAATTAGAACCACATGAATGGGAACAATTAAATGTTAAGGTTAAGGACCTGGAAAGAGCACCTATTTTTATTGATGACACGCCGTCGCTATCCATTTTTGACTTGCGTGCAAAATGTAGAAGACTTGCTTCACAATACGGCATTAAATTGATCATGATTGATTATTTGCAATTAATGACTGCTCAAACTGGTAATAAAGGTGGTAATCGTGAACAAGAAATATCTACTATCTCGCGTAATTTAAAAGCACTTGCAAAAGAACTTTCTGTGCCTGTAATTGCTCTTTCACAATTGTCTCGTGCGGTAGAATCTCGTGGAGGATCAAAACGACCGTTGCTTTCTGACCTGCGTGAATCTGGAGCGATCGAGCAAGATGCAGATATCGTATCATTTATCTATAGACCAGAATATTACGGTCTAGAAGAATGGGATGATGATGACCGCAGTCCTACGGCTGGTCAAGGTGAATTTATTGTTGCAAAACACCGTAACGGTGCGACAGATTCGATACGTTTGAAGTTTATGGGACAATTCGGTAAGTTTGATAACCTGGATCAATTTTTCACTCCACCGGAAGAATTTGGGTCTAAAATGAACGCTGCAAATGATGACACCTTCAAAGCAGATCCTTTTGATAGTCCTAAAGCTGGAAATCCTGGTGATGCCTTTGGCATTCCTAACGACGACATGCCGTTTTAGATCAAAAACTTGGTTTGATTATTGTTTCTCATCTCGCACCCAATCCTTATATTAGTGCATCGCTAGTATCGTGAATGGATGGTGTTTAATTCCGCTTTCGCGAAAGCGAGATCTCAATAATTGAAAAGAATGTTTAAAAGATATATCTTACTCTTACTATTCTGTGCTAGTGGCCTATTTGCACAGTCACAATATTTGTTCATACCGATGGATGCTGAAACACAGGCAGACCACTTAAAAGCCTATGGAATTTCCTACTGGATTCTTTCTAAAGGAACAAAAGTAAAGTGGTTACTCAATTATCGTGGTGGATCATTTTTAGTTCCTAATGTACAAGAAATCAAAAATGAGCTTACGGTAAGAGGTGTCAGTTATGAAGAAATGAGTGAAGGCGAGGTGAGTTCTATTCTTGAACTTGTAGCCAGTCCATCTCAAAATATGCAGGAAGTCCTACTAGAAAAAGCTCCTAAAATAGCCGTTTATACACCTTCTGGAGCGTTGCCATGGGATGATGCGGTTACCATGGTGCTTACCTATGCAGAAATTCCATATACCAAAGTCTATGATGAAGAAGTGCTTACCGACCAGCTTTTGTTATACGACTGGCTGCACTTACATCACGAGGATTTTACTGGACAATATGGTAAGTTTTATCGCAGTTTTAGAGCAGCGCCGTGGTATATAAAAGAAAAGAAACAGGCTGAAGAACTAGCTCAAAAGCTAGGTTACGGTAAAGTAAGTGAGGCAAAACGTGATGTAGCTCTTAAAATTAGAGACTATGTAGTCGGTGGCGGATTTATGTTTGCCATGTGTAGTGCGACAGATAGTTTTGATATAGCCTTAAGTGCCGAAGGTGTGGATATCGCAGAGCCTATGTTTGATGGTGACGCGAGTGATGCTGGTTACCAAAATAAGATAGATTATTCAAAGACTTTTGCGTTTACAGATTTTAGCCTAGAAAGGTCACCTATGGTTTACGAATTCAGCTCTATTGATATGACCGAAAAGCGTAAAATTAAACGAGAATTGGATTATTTTTCCTTAATGGATTTTAGTGCAAAATGGGATCCTATCCCTACTATGCTCAATCAAAATCATACCAGTCTAGTAAAAGGATTTATGGGGCAGACTACTAGTTTCAATAGACCTGAAGTAAAGAAAAATGTATTGGTTTTGGGAGAAAATAGAACTAATAGTGAAGCAAAATATATTCATGGTATACGCGGTAAAGGATTTTTTACTTTTTACGGCGGTCATGATCCAGAAGATTACCAGCATAGAGTAGGAGATCCACCGACTGAACTGAGCCTACATCCTAATTCCCCAGGTTACCGCTTGATATTAAACAATGTGTTGTTTCCAGCAGCGAGAAAGAAAAAGCAGAAGACTTGATTTGAGTTGCTTTAGGTCTGTCTATTAAATGTAAAACGAGCTTTATTCCATACTATCTAACAGGGTTGAGGTCATCGCAGACGTTTATGATTCCGCTTTTGCGAAAGCTATAATATTCTTATTCAAAAAACTTAAAGGATATTCAAAGCTGATAAAAGTCATCGTTTGTAACTAGGTGTTGCCTGTAAATTTGTACCATAATCATTAAAAGAAATTGATATGAGTATGATGTATTTAAAACTAGAAAAAGACTGGCAAGATCATTTTATGCTTTATGCTTCTATTGCAATAATAGTTTGTACATGTTTAGGAGGAATTACTGTGATGTCCATATTTCAAAATGGAAGTGGTCTTTTTGAAATGTTTGAGGTGTTTACAATAGTAGTTTTATGTACTACCGTTCTTGCTTCTATATTAACGGTACAGAAGCCTAAGCTAGTTTTAAAAGCTGCTATTGCAAGTGTGGCAATATGTTCCATTATTGCAGCGTGTAATTTTATTTTATAATCTATGTGTAGCTCGCTCATTTCTAAGTATAATGTAGCCGGACCTAGATATACCAGCTATCCTACAGTTCCTTATTGGGATCAGGATAGCTTTTCTGTTTCTGGTTGGAAAGAATCGTTACAAAAGAGTTTTAAAGAAAGTAACGCTACAGAAGGTATCAGTCTTTATATTCATTTGCCATTTTGTGAAAGCATGTGTACATTCTGTGGATGTAATAAACGCATTACTAAAAACCACAAAGTAGAGGTTCCTTATATGGAATCTGTCATTAAAGAATTTCAATTGTATTTAGCTTTATTTGAAGAAAAGCCAAGGATCAAGCAAATACACTTAGGTGGAGGAACACCTACGTTTTTTTCTGCTGAGAACCTGGAGTATTTAATGACTCAAATTTTTTCTATGGCAGATAAAGCTCATGATGTAGAATTTAGTTTTGAAGGTCATCCTAATAACACCACTTTTAAACATCTGTCTACTTTAAATAAGTTAGGTTTTAATCGCGTTTGTTATGGTGTTCAAGATTATAATATATCTGTTCAAAAAGCTATAAATCGTGTTCAACCTTTTGAAAATGTATTGCAAGCGACAGAAAATGCTAGAGCAGTAGGCTATGAGTCTGTAGGACATGATATTATTTATGGATTGCCTTTTCAAACTATTGAAAATGTAATTCATACAATAGAGAAAACTATAGAATTACGACCAGATCGCATCGCTTATTACAGTTATGCGCACGTACCATGGATAAAAGGAAATGGGCAGCGCGGTTTTAAAGACAGTGATTTACCTAGTGCAGCGATTAAACGCCAGCAATATGAAATAGGTAAGGAATTACTTGCAAAAGCTGGATATGTAGAAATAGGAATGGATCATTTTGCTTTACAAACAGATTCACTTTATAAAGCACAACAGACTGGAACTATACATCGCAATTTTATGGGGTATAATTCTAGCAAGACACAAGTGATGATAGGCTTGGGAGTTTCTTCTATTAGTGATTCCTGGTATAGTTTTGCACAAAACGTAAAGAATCTAGAAGAGTATCAAAGTCTGGTAGAAGATGGAGAGATACCTGTTTACAGAGGTCATATTTTAACTGCTGAAGATTTAATTATTAGAAAGCATATCTCTAATCTCATGTGTACATTTGAAACCTCTTGGAGTGATGATTCACTTTACTTTAAAGAACTTCCAGACGTTTTATCTAGCCTTATAGAACTAGAACAGGACAACTTATTAGAGTTGCATAGCAATAAATTGATGGTTACAGAAAAGGGAAGAGCCTATGTTAGAAATATATGCCTACCATTTGACTTAAGACTGCAAAGAAAAATGCCAGAAACCCAATTGTTTTCTATGACAGTTTGATTTTTAAATTGTCAAATTTTAAAAAAGCCATTTCAAATTTTTGAAATGGCTTTTTTAATGAGGTATGTTTTAAGGTAGATTGATATATCAACTGAATATCTATTCTATCGTAGAATTAGAATCGGTTTTCTGTTTTTTATCACTATTGACCATATTGTAAATGATCAATACCATTGCGATGCATACAACGGCAAAAACTCCTATTATAATAGATCCCATTCCCCAGTTTACTAAAGGTAGTATAGATGTTAATTTCATAATTATATAATTTAAAGGTTGAATTTTAATGACATTCTTCTTGAGAAGATAGTAGTTCTACAGATACGTTTTGTGATGGTGAGATGTAAGGAATTCCTAGTCCTAAACCACGCAGAATAAAAAGCATGCCCATGATAACTACTACGTAGGGAATCGCTTTAAGAACTCGTTGTTTTACTGTATTAGTTAAAAAATTACCTAAATAAATAGCAGTAGTCATTAAAGGAATAGTTCCTATCCCGAACAGTGCCATGTATAAACTTCCTTTTAATGGCTCTCCAGCCGCAATCGCCCCAAAAACAGCCATATAGACCAGTCCACAAGGTAAAAGACCGTTCAAGAAACCAATAATGAAAAATGTTTCTGGATCTCTTTTTTTAAGCTCTTGTCCTAAAGTACTTTTAACCTTACCAACTAGTTTATATATAGGTTTTGTAAGACTAAATTTATTAGTAAAATGTGCCGGTGTCAAAATTGCGAGAATCATTAGAATTCCGATTGCGATAGACAATTGCTGCTGGATTCCAAAAAAATGAAATGTGTTTCCAGCAATTCCAAACAACAGTCCTAATAAAGAATAGGTAAGAATACGCCCTGCATGATAGCTTATTAATTGCCATATGCGCTTCATCTTATTTTCACGATCCAGCGGAAGTAAAAACGCAATCGGGCCGCACATTCCCACACAGTGGAAACTACCTAACAAACCTAATATGAGCGCAGAATATAACATTAATATACTATAGAATTTTTGTACAAGAAGTCTTTACCGTTATGTTTAAAATCTATGGTGATGTTCCAGCGACCACCTATCAGATTTTTGTCAGGTATGAGCAAATTTGATCCAGATAAGACTAATGGTAAGTCAAAGTCTAGTTGCTGATTAGATGGTCGATAAAGGAACACTTTTCCAGTAATAGTTTCATTCTTAATCTCTGATGGAAAGGATAACAACCATCCATCTTTTGTTTTTGTGCCAGTAATTCTTTCTTCTAAAGAGTTCAAATTATTTTCTGCATCGATCTCGTTTTGATAGACCATGGTTTTTGCATAGTATTCTTCCGTTACCAGATCATAACTATAATTTTTATCTGTGCTCATTGTGATCACCATGTACAGTATGAAAGCTATAAATGAGATCATTCCTATGGCAATACCTGTTCCCCAGTTCCATTTCATGATGTTGTCGTTTTAACGAGTTGTTTTTTACTGTTTAATTCTTCAAACAATAGTTTTGCTTGACAACTCAAATTTTGTCCCGGCTGTCCATTTTTACAACCTTTGCAGCATTTATCTTTTTTTTCTGAACTCATGTTTAAAGTTTTTTGTGTGTTTCGCTTTCGCGAAAGCGAGATGATTATAAAACGCTGCTTTTAGTTAAAACTGCGTGGCCCTAAGAAGGATGCAGTCGTTGTCTCAATTAACTGGTCATTACTATAAATACCTATTTCTACTCGATCTTTATCGCTACTTAAAGCACGAGAATCAATCTCTATAAAAATGGTTCCCTGCGCAAGACCTTGACCATCGATAGTAAAATGATCCTCAGACACTTGTTTAATCGTTCCTTTATGTGATTGTAATTTAAAGCTTACGTTTTCAATATCATTTACTGTTTTATTTACTAGTTTAAAAGTGTACACATTACTGATGATAAACTCACCTTTGTGTTCATACAGCTGTCCAGGTAATCTCAATATATTTGCTTCTACATCATTACGGAGAAACAGCATACCTATTAAAACCGCGGTAAGAATTCCCAATACGACCGTATAGCCTTTTAAACGAGGAGTAAATTTGAACTTCTCTTTCTTTTCAATATTATCTTCACTAGCATAACGTATCAAACCTTTAGGTAAGTTTACAGCTTCCATCATGTGGTCGCATGCATCTATACAAGCCGTACAATTGATACATTCTAATTGTGTGCCGTTACGTATATCAATACCTGTTGGGCAAACATGAACGCATGCAGAACAATCTATACAATCTCCTTTTCCTGTGGTAGCTCTTTCCTCATTTTTCTTAAATTTTGCTCGTCCTTCTTCTTTTTCACCGCGTTTATGATCATAAGCAACGACTATAGACTTTTTATCTAATAAAACTCCTTGTAACCTACCATAAGGACATACTATGATGCAAACTTGTTCCCTAAACCAGGCAAATACAAAATAGAATACACCGGTAAAAATAAGTAGTGATATAAACGTACTCAAGTTTTTAAACGGTCCTTCTGTAATATACCTAATCAATTGATCACTACCGATAAGGTAAGCAAGGAATACATTTGCGATAAGAAAAGAAATGATAAAAAATACCGTCCATTTTAAAGCCCTTTTTTTAATTTTTTCTTTATTCCATGGCATTTTAGATAACCGTATTTGCTTTCCACGATCACCATCGATCCAGTACTCGATACGACGGAAAACCATCTCCATAAATATGGTTTGTGGGCAAACCCAACCACAAAATAAACGACCAAAGGCAACTGTAAACAGTATCACAAATACGACACCTATAATCATTATGATTACAAATAAATGAAAGTCTTGCGGCCAAAATGGAAATCCAAAAATATTAAAACGTCTTTCTAGGACGTTGAACATCAAAAACTGATTGCCTCTTATTTTTATAAATGGCGCTGCAAACAGAAAAGCTAGAAGTACGTAGCTCACATATTTACGATATTCATACCATTTACCATCTGGCTTTTTAGGAAATACCCAAGCACGTTGTCCTTCTTTGTCCAGAGTTCCTATAGTATCTCTAAAATTGTCTTTTCCTTGTTCTGCCATTTTGTAGGGTTGTTATGATTCTAGCATCAGTAAAAAAAGCGCATCTTCATAGGCTTCAACAGAGTGTGGCATATCTAACGGTATGTCATAACTGTCATAAGTCGCAAGGCGTCTACTTTCTGTTTGTGTATTGAAATCTATTTCTCCTTTAATGACCATTAACTTTGCTTTGCAAGGAGCAATGTGTTCTTTTAAAATCACACCACATTTCATACCTATCGCTATCAGTTTTGATCCATCGGTATTAAAAATGTTTTTTACCACCGGTGTGTCAGAAAGTATGGATGCTTTTTCTATATCGTTAAGAGTCATCATAGCATCAATTTTCTTCAGTTATCACTTTCAATTCATCTACATCAATAGCTGGATGATTTAGAGAGTCTTGTACAATCTCATTGATTTGAGATTCAAAAACTTCTTTTTGAGGAGCATCTGGATCGATCCATATGTCACCTTCGGCAGCTTTAGGTTCTGCAGCAGTCGTTCCTTGAAATCCTAACACATAACTTGCTACTTGCGCCATTTCTACTGGTTTTAAATCTTGTTTCCATGGCACCATTCCTTTACCGGATCTACCACCTTCAGAAATGGTGTTAAATACGTTTTTGATTCCGCCACCTAGAATCCAGTGTTGATCGGTTAGGTTAGGACCTATTCCACCACCACCATCTGCTTTGTGACAGGCCACACAGTTGCTTTCAAAAATTGTTTTACCAGCACTAAGGTCTGAGGCATCAGTAAGTAAGATAACTGTGTTGACATCTACGAGGTTTTTGGCTGTTTTTTTCCATTCGTCTATTTCTATTTGAGCGGCTGCTACAGCTGTTTCATATTCTTCATGTTGATTGTAATCATGGAATACCTCAAAACGTACTAAATAAATAACGCCAAATAGAATACTTGCATAGAATCCATAAACCCACCAAGGCGGTAAATTGTTATCTAGTTCTTGAATTCCATCATAATTATGATCTAATATGATTTCATGCTCTTCTTCAATCTCTTTACTATCTAGAGATTTTTTGTAAAGACCTTTGATCCATTTAAATTGATTCGCTTTCGCGGAAGCGGTATTTTTATCAAACTTTTCTTGAGCTTCTGGTTTTAAACTTAAGTACAAAACTCTATTCAAAGCGCCTAAACTAGCTTCTCCAACTATGTAGAATAAGATGATTACTGCATAAGCATACCATAACCATGGAAGGGCTTCAAAGACAGATACATCTTCTGTATTACCTATCCAGTTGAAAAAGAAATAAGCTAGTATAGCAAATACAAATGTTCTTATATATGATGCGGTAGTATTCATAATTTGATATCGTTATTAGTTATAGCTTCATCATTTAAAGGGATGTTACTTACCTCTTCTATATGATCTTTTTTAGCTGTAAATACCCACCAAAAAAGCGCGCTGAAAAAGATGAAAAATATGAGTAATGAAATGATGGGATATATTTCTACGCCATCGATTTGTTCTAGATTTCCTTTGATAAATTTTAACATCGCTTATTCGTTTATGTTTACAACAGTTCCATCTGGATTGGTAACTTTTATATCTGTACCCAATCGCTGTAAGTAGGATATAATCGCTACCACTTCACGATCGCGCATTTCTACAAAAGGAAGATTATTTTCTTTTGCGTACTGCTTGTCAGCCTCATAGGTCTTGACAAAATCGGGATCGCTGTAAAGGTTTTTTTCAATTTGCGTACCTTGCTCTTGCATCCATTCTTGTGCACGGTCTATTTCCTCCTGACTGTATGGAACACCTAGCGTTAACATAGCTTCCATTTTTGTTTCTGTATTACTCTTATCTAGTTCATTTTTAATCAACCATTTATAAGAAGGCATGATAGATTTCTCATTCATCCTTTGTGGATCGTAAAAGTGATTTAAATGCCAGTTGTCGCTGTATTTACCACCTACACGCATAAGGTCTGGACCAGTACGTTTGCTACCCCATAAGAAAGGGTGATCGTATACATATTCTCCTGCTTTGGAGTATTCTCCATAACGCTCTACTTCACTTCTAAATGGTCTTATCATTTGTGAGTGACAACCGACACAACCTTCACGTATATAAATATCTCTTCCTTCTAACTCTAGCGGCGTGTAAGGTTTTACACTGGATATCACCGGTATGTAATCATCTACCATTAAAGAAGGTATAATTTGAACCATTCCACCTATTAGAATTGCTATGGTAGCATAAATGGTAAGTTTCACAGGTCTTCTTTCTAACCAAGTATGGTATGCTTCTTTAGGAGTACGTTTATTAGTCACGTTAGATAATGCAGCAGCTTCTGCAAGTTCATCAGTCACAACACTACCAGCTCTAGCAGTGCGTATTAAGTTGTACACACCTATCAATGCACCTGTTATATAAAGTGTACCACCTATGGCTCTCATCCAGTACATAGGCATAATTTCAGTAACGGTTTCTAAAAAGTTACCATAAGTAAGTGTGCCATCAGGATTAAATTGTTTCCACATAGAGGCTTGAACAAATCCTGCAACATACATAGGAAGTGCATATAAAATAACTCCTAAAGTACCTACCCAAAAGTGAACATTAGCCAATTTTGTAGACCATAAATCTGTTTTAAATAATTTAGGAACTAACCAGTAAATCATACCGAATGCCAAGAAACCATTCCAAGCTAAAGCACCAACGTGAACGTGTGCAATAATCCAGTCGCTAAAGTGTGCTATAGCGTTAACGTTCTTAAGAGAAAGCATTGGGCCTTCAAAAGTTGCCATACCATATCCAGTAATAGCGACTACCATAAATTTTAAAACAGGATCTGTACGCACTTTATCCCATGCACCTCTTAAGGTAAGAAGACCATTGATCATTCCACCCCAAGATGGCATTAATAACATGATAGAAAAAGCAACACCTAAATTTTGAGCCCATCCTGGAAGCGCAGAGTATAATAAATGGTGAGGTCCAGCCCATATATAAATAAAAATCAATGACCAGAAGTGAACTATAGATAATCTGTAAGAATAAACAGGTCTATTTGCTGCTTTGGGAACAAAATAATACATCAAGCCTAAAAAAGGTGTGGTCAGAAAAAATGCTACAGCATTGTGACCATACCACCATTGTACTAGAGCATCTTGAACACCTGCATAAGCAGAGTAACTTTTAAAAGCACTTACTGGTAACTCTATACTATTAACAATATGAAGCACAGCAACAGTTACAAATGTCGCTAGATAAAACCAGATCGCTACATATAAATGTCGTTGTCTTCTTTTTATCATTGTACCTATCAAGTTGGCACCGAAGGCGACCCAAATCAAAGCAATAGCGATATCAAATGGCCATTCTAGCTCTGCATATTCTTTAGAAGTAGAGTAACCTAATGGTAGTGTGATAGCAGCACCAACTATTATAGCTTGCCAACCCCAAAAATTAAGATTGCTTAACCAGTCTTTCCACATACGTGCCTTAAGCAAACGTTGAGTAGAATAATAAACACCAGCAAAAATGGCATTACCAACAAAAGCAAAAATAACAGCATTAGTGTGCAATGGTCTTAAACGTCCATAACTTAACCAGGAAACACCATCGGTTACATTAGGAAATAAATACATATAAGCAAGTAAGAGTCCAACACTCATACCTATAACACCCCAGAACAATGTTGCGATGATAAATTTGCTTACGATTTTATTATCGTAGTAAAATTTTTGTACTTCCATAATTATTTAGATTCTTGATTTAGGTTTAAGGCTTGTTGTTCAGGTTTTGTTTTTTCTTTTATTAATTCATCATCAAATAGCATTCTCACTGATGGTGTGTAGGTATCATCATATTGACCAGATTTAACTGAAAAAAGAAATGCTGCGAGAAAGATGAGAGCAACTACTACACTTATGGCTAAAAGCATGTATATAATATTCATACTGGTTGTTTATTAGATGACAAAATTAAGTTTCAAGCATTTTCAAAAAGATGACTTTTGTCAGCTTTAGACATTTTGTTCATTTTTTTACTTTTAATTAGGTATAGTTTAAACGTTCATGTATAGCAAGGTTACTTGAATTTTTTGCTGCACGGTAAGTAATTGTTTGTGGTAAAATTGAGCCGCTTTTGATAGTTCTACTTTGTTTATAGTTAAGCTTTTGTTTAATTCATCAATAACAGTGTTGCAGCCAGTTATTTTACTAACCATTGAATTGTATAGAGTAGGACACAAGTGGTAACTATTGTAAAGCAGTTGCTCTAATTGATCTACTTGCTCTACTGTATTATGAATCTATGCTTGTAAGGATGAGTTTTCAAGATTTTGATGAATAGAATTGTTGAACAAATAGACTATTTGATTTTCAAAAGAAGTGTCTAACCAAAAATTAAAGTTGAGTTCATTGGTTATTTCAGATGTGTTCTGTGAATTTAAATTCATCATGTTGTTTTTTTAGGGCTAAGTTTTCTACCTAGTAAATAAGTGATTACAGTTGTGAAGATTACTATACTTATAGAACTTAAAGGCATTAAAATAGCAGCAACTACTGGAGCAAGTTTTCCGGTAAGAGCAAATCCTAGACCTATCATATTATAAAAAAGAGAAAATATAAAAGCATATTTAATCGTTTGTAATCCTTGTCTAGAGATGGACAAAAAAGTACTGATGTCCCTAAACCTTGAGGCATCTAGAATTCCATCACAAGCTGGAGAGAATACATTGATATTTTCTGAAATAGTAATACCTACATTACTTTGCGCAAGTGCGCCAGCGTCGTTAAGACCATCACCTACCATTAAAACCGTTTTGCCGGCTCGCTGTTGATTTTTTATATAATTGAGTTTATCCTCTGGTTTTTGATTAAAGAGTAAGCTCTTGTTAATAGGTAATAGTTGAGCCAGATGTTCTCTTTCCCCATCATTATCTCCAGAAAGAATAACAATTTGTGTCGTTTTTTTCAATTGGTTAAAAACTTCTTGAACGCCTTCACGATATTCATTAAAAAATATAAAGCAACCTTTATACGTGTCATTACAGCACACGTGTACCGCCGTGTTTTGATAAGTATTGATCGCTGCACCTTGTTCAGGAGAACCTAAAAATTCAAATGATCCAACTTTAATTTTTTGATTATTAATGGTACCTGAAATTCCCTTTCCTACATCTTCTTGAAAATCATCCAGTGATTTGATATCGTTTTTATCTAACACCGCATAAAGAGAGCGACTTAATGGGTGATTAGAAGAACGTAACGTGCTAGTTAATAAGGACTTTTCTTCTTCTGTAAGTTCGACTCCTTCATAAGTAATCGTGTTCTTTGCATTAGTAGTTAGTGTTCCAGTTTTATCAAAAACGACTAGGTCTATATGTGCCAGTTGTTCAATAGAAGAACTATCTTTCATATACAGTTTATGACGCCCAAAAATGCGTAGCAAATTACCTAGTGTAAAAGGAGCTGCTAAGGCAATGGCACAAGGACAGGCTACTATCAATACAGATGTAAATACATTTAGTGCAATAGTAGGGTCTATAAATAACCATACAGTTGTTGCTATAAAGGCTATAAGCAGCAGCGTTACAGTAAATCGACGGCTTATTTTATCAGTGAGCGATTGAAATACATTTCGTCCTTTTTTGGAAAAAATTTCATTGGACCATAATTGAGTCAAATAACTTTGCTCAACACTTTTCAATACTTCTACCTCTATAGAACCGGCTAGTTGTCTTCCTCCAGCAAATAACGAGTCGCCAGATACTTTTGAAACAGGCTCTGCTTCGCCAGTTACAAAGCTGTAATCGATCAGTGCATTACCTTTAATAAGAATCCCGTCTACAGGCAGTAATTCGCTATTTCTTATCAGAATGCGATCACCTTTTTTCAATTCATTGACCTGAATTTGTTGTTCTTTTTTATCAATGTTTGATTTTTGTTCCGCTTTCGTGCCGTTCTGCAACGGGATAAACTTGGATGATCTCGCTTTCGCGAAAGCGGAATCATCCAAGGCGAGATCAACACCATCATCGCTTTTAAATAATCTAGTTACAGCGATAGGAAAATAAGATTTGTAATCACGCTCAAAAGAAAGAAATGCATACGTCTGTTGCTGAAAGAACCTTCCTAAAAGCAAGAAAAATACCAGTCCAGCCATACTATCAAAAAAGCCAGAACCCCAATCCATTAAAATATCAACAAAAGAGCGCAAGAAAAGAACTGTAATACCGATAACAATTGGTACATCTATATTTAAAATCCTACTGCGCAATCCTTTTATTGCAGAGGTAAAATAATCACGACCAGAATAAAGAACTACAGGTAAGCTAAAGGTAAACATCAACCAGCGGAAGACGTGTTTATAACGTTCTAGCCAGAAGTCACTGACTTCAAAATACTCAGGAAAAGAAAGAAACATGATGTTGCCAAAAGCAAAACCAGCTACACCTAGTTTATAGATAAGACTTCTATCGATTTTGGATTTTTTTTCATCTGTATCTTCCAGTGATAGGTATGGCTCGTATCCTATTCTGGATAATAAGATTACTAAATCTTGTAAACTCATTTCACTAGAGGAATAGGTGATGCGTACTGTTTTTTCTGGAAAATTAACTTGAGATGTTTTAACCGCAGGTTGCAGCTTTTGTAAATTTTCTAAAACCCAAATACAAGAACTACAGTGAATAGTGGGAATAAGTAAAGAGATTACCTGAATACCTTGCTCGTCAAATTCTAATAATTTAGCAACGATTTGTTCATTTTCTAAGAAATCAAATTTTCCTTCTTGATCTACTGGCGTAGTTCCTGGTGTGCGTTCTAGGTCATAGTAGTAAGAAAGATCATTGTCGTTTAAAATATCATAAACCGTCTTGC
The DNA here is from genome assembly GCF_965657255.1 of Nonlabens sp. Lineage (NCBI taxonomy): Bacteria > Pseudomonadati > Bacteroidota > Flavobacteriia > Flavobacteriales > Flavobacteriaceae > Nonlabens > Nonlabens sp. Next base: position 12,944 of record NZ_CBFHNM010000008.1, on the reverse strand, counting down.
AGCCGTGACAGCAAAACGCCTTATCCTCGTGTTTGATTAATGTCGTACGACACTCATCTCCACAATGGAAACAGTTATCCATAATTCATTCATTTGCTCCAGTGCCAAAGCACTTTAATTATACCTAATGCAAATATGTGCCGCCTTATGATGTTAAACGATGACATTTATCATCATTAGTAAAAATGAAACACAATAGCGTCTTTAAATTATCACTGATAACTTTTATGATAGAATCTGTTTAATCTAATCTTAAAATTATACTACATTAATTTAACAAGATCACATGCTGTTATTGCTTTGAATTGCGCCTTGTAAACTTTATTTTTAATTTTTGATAAGAATAAATATGAGTCATCCTATAGAAAGCAGGTGTGAGAATTGTATCGTTAGACAGCTCAATACTTTAAAAGCTCTTACTAAAGAAGAGCTGAAGCGTATTTCGGACAGTAAAGAAATGAAAAACATCAAAAAAGGAGCGTCTATTTTTAATGAAGGCGATAGACTTAACGGTGTTTTTTGCGTGAGAGATGGTGTTTCTAAGTTGTCCAAAATGAGTGATAATGGTAAGGATCAAATTGTAAAATTAGCTACAAAAGGAGAGTTGTTAGGTCAAAGATCTGTAATTACTGAAGAGTCTACTAATTTAAGCGCAGTAGCCTTAAATGATATGCAGGTTTGTTTTATTCCCAAAACGCATTTGAAAGATAATATAAGCAACAATATTAAGTTTACTAATGCCATTCTACAACAACTAGCTACAGATTTAAAATTTGCTGATGACGTGATCGTTAACATGGCTCAAAAAAATGTAAAACAAAGATTAGCTGAATCCCTGAAATATTTAGAGGACAATTTTGGGAAAGATGAAGATGGTTTTATAAAAGTTATACTAACTCGCGAGGATATTGCAAACATAGTAGGAACAGCAAAAGAGGCGTGTATAAGACAGTTAACGACTTTTAAAAAATCTGGATGGATAGAAACAGATGGAAAACGAATAAAAATCATAAATGATAAAGCCCTCTATAATATTATAGAAGGCTTTAAATAATATGAATGATTGTAATTATTAGAGTTTAAAACTCATTACTGGTAATTGAGATTGATTTGCAAGATCTTCTGACACGCTACCTATGAAAAAATGTGAAAGCCCTTTTCTTGCATGAGTGCTTATCGCAATACAATTAGCTTTTGTTTCTTCTGCAAATTGTAATAAGCCATCTTCAATATTATAAGCAGCAATAAATGCTACTTGATCGGTTCCACCAGCTGCTGCAAATTCTTCACTCATTTTTTTAAACTCTACAGAGCTTATAAAGTTGTTATGTGGCCTGTTTATAAAAACTGGTTGGATGGAGCTTCCTAATCTAGAAAATATTTGTGAAGCTCTTTGGTAAGCTGACACACTTGCAACAGATAAATCTGTCGCTAGTATCACTTTTTGAAGACTAAATTTATCTGGAGAAGATTTTATAGTTAGAACAGGAGTACTGCTGTTTCTTACCATTTTTTCAGTATTAGATCCTGAAAAAGCACTTTGACTAGGTGTTAAACCTTTGGATCCCATAACGATTAAATCAGCGTTAATAGATTGGGCTAGATCATCTACTTCTTTATAAACCTTATGATGCTTGATGATCGCTTCCATCTTGACATCTATTAAATAGTCCTTGTCTAGAAACGGTTCAAATTTCTTTTTAGAAAGCGCTAACAAGAACATCATTTCATTTGTGTTATCATTAGAAGAATTTGAAATAAGTGATTCTGATAGTTCTAGCATGTGAAGAACATGTAAAGTTGCATCATGCTTTCTGGCTAAAATAGCGGCGGTTTCTAATGCATATTCTGAATGTTTTGAAAAGTCTACAGGAACAATTATGTTTTTCATGTTAAAGGTGTTTAATCGTGTTTTTAATTATCTTCAAAATTAAAAGCTTTCTACTTGAAAAAAGGTGACATATATCACCCTCATGAGATATGTCTATATTAAAAACTTTGTCCTTTAAAAAGTACAGTTTAAAAACTGCTGAGATTGTAGAGTAAGAGTTTGTTTCCAACAAGCAGCCAGGTAGCATTTCTGATTTCATAGATTTTTTAGATCAAAATCTAATTTTGTTTCAGCAAGAACAAATGCATTAAAAAGAAAAAGTCCGATTTTCATTTGAAAATCGGACTTTACTAAAGCGGAGAGTAAGGGATTCGAACCCCTGGAGGTGTGACCCTCAACAGTTTTCAAGACTGCCGCATTCGACCACTCTGCCAACTCTCCTTTATTGCTTAAATAAAATAGCTTTTGTTTAAGCGGTTGCAAATATACATTTATTCTTTTTAAAATAAAGTCTCCTTCAAAAAAAATCTGTAATTAAATTACAGATTTTCAATTTCTATTTTAGGACTGATCTTGCGTCTTATCCCTAGGTTGATGATGCTCTTTTTTATCTTTTACTTGATAGTTAATCTCTTTACCATGTGTCGCCTCTAGATTAATAGCTTGTTCTTTTTTACTTGTTTTTTCTGGATTGGGCTTTTCTATGCTCATAATTTTTATTTTTAAATTAAAAATAATTGGCATCTTATCAACATGATTAACTATTTTTAACCATACAGATGTAAATATTTAATAATTTATTAGTGATTTGGTTAGAAATTAAAAATAAAGACACTAGTTTTAGGTGTAAAAAATTATATATCAAACACTTATATCTGTATTTCTTGATTTTAATTATTATTTATCATGTGAGAGTTTACTATCTCCAGTAATAGGAATTACCGAGCCTGTATAAGTAGGAGCTTTTTCAATGTTCAATTCCATCCAGGCTTTAATATTTGCCAGCCATTCTCTTCTTGAAAAATGTTTGTTTCCGGGATATTCGCGAGCATCTGCAATATAACCTTGCACATTAAGCCCCATGTTTTTACCTATGTAAATAGCTCTAGGTAAATGGAACTCTTGTGTAAAAACGATAGCGCTTTGTACTTGAAAAACATCCCTCGCTCTAAACATGCTGTCGTAAGTGTCAAAACCGGCATGATCTAGGAAAATATCTTCGTCTGGAACGCCTTTTTTGTTGAGGTAGGTTTTCATTGCGTTTACCTCGTCATAATTTTTATCTCCGTGGTCGCCACTCAATAGGAATTTTTCAAATTTCTGATTCTCATAAGCGAGTAAGGCGGCATCTACACGGTCTTGTAAAATGGGAGAAAGGCTTTTATCTGGTTTTACACTTGCACCTAGTACAATACCTGTGTACGCTTTTTCAAGTTGAGAGACATTGGTTTTAATTACATCTCTAGAAGTTCTTTTAACGTGAAGTTGAAGTATAAGTACACCTACGATCCCTATAATCACACTAAAAACAAGAAAGTTTAAAAGTCTACGCATTAATTTAAGATTGTAGGGTTTTGATGTTTGTCATCAGTAACAAATGTAGATATTCCACTGAGTAAAATTTGCAAAGAAAAATATTTTATATAACGCAAAAAAACCTTCTTTTATGTTATCCATTAATAATCTTCTGTTGTACATATTGTTAAGAGAATCTATTAGAATCAGATCGTATGTAGCTTATCTTATTCATTTATCGATGTACAGCATTGAAATTTGTTATCGTAAACTTCTTAGAGAGTAAAATAGGTAGCTTATTTTTGTTATTTATAAAAATAATGGTGGTTAAATTGGTATTTATTGTTCCGCTTTCGCGAAAGCGAAATTCTAAAAATAGCTGCGGTTGTGCAATTGATTTGTTATCAAGACTTACATTAAATTTTTATTTATAATTAGAACGTATGACACATTTGAATAGTATAGAAAGTTTGCAATGGAGATATGCTACTAAGAAATTTGATCCTGAAAAAAAGTTAGATAAAGAGCAATTAGAACTACTGGCTCATGCATTTAATTTAACGGCAACCTCGTACGGTTTGCAGCCATGTCGTCTTGTAATAGTTCAAGATCAGGAGATTAAAGAAAAGATGGTTCCTCATTCTTATGGTCAGATGCAAGTAAAGGATTCTAGTGCGGTGCTGGTCTTGTGTACAACAGCCGTGGATGCAAGTTATGTAAAAGAATATTTTTCTATTGTTAAAAAAGAACGTGGTACACCAGATGAAGTTCTACAACCATTTCAAGACTTTCTAACCGATACTTTTTCAAAGAAAGAAGTAGAAGAAATTGAATTATGGGCAAAAAACCAAGCCTATTTGATCTTAGGTAATCTTCTTACAGTTTGTGCACAGGAACAGATTGACTCCTGTCCTATGGAAGGATTTGTGCCTGATAAAATAGACGACTTATTAGGCTTAAAAGAAAAAAGTCTAAAAAGCACCTTGCTTTTACCAGTGGGATATCGGGCAACTGATGATATGATGTCACAGCTTAAAAAGGTACGCAGGCCAGAACAGGAGATGATTTCTTATTTATAGAAATTGGTAAGATAATGGTCTAATTTATGGTATTAATATACATTTGAATTGAAATTAGATATTTATGAGATCCTATTTTATTTTAATCCTATTATTTGTTTCCTCCTTTTCCATAGCTCAAAATATGAATATGGAAGGTTTAGACCAGGTAACGGATGAGGTCGAGGTAAAGTAGACAATAAAGGAAGTGAAGTTAGAATGGTTGACTAATTTAGATGTTGCAAAGGCAAAGGCAAAAAAAAATAAAAAACCCATTCTTGTTTACTTTACAGGCAGCGACTGGTGTCCACCTTGTAAAAAATTAGAAAAATATTTTTTTCAAACCGATCAATTTGAATCAGAATCAAAAAAATATAATTTAGTATACCTAGATAATCCTTATAGAGACGATATTATTCCTATACAGGAAAAAAAGGAAAATAAAATAATTGCCACAAAATTCAATGTAGACTTTTTCCCAGTTCTAATTGCGTTAGATTATAAAGGTAACGAGTGCAATCGTGTAGAACGTTTTAGTGGAGAAGACGCCACGTATCATTGGAAATTTATGGATAAAAATAAAGGTATTTTTAAACTTTAGGTTTTAAAAGTGATAATAAAAAAAGAGTGGTTTTCTTAAGAAAACCACTCTTTTTTTATTTCTAATTGAACCTTATTTTATTCTATAGTATATTCTGTTTCAAATACTTCAGAAATTCTAAAATATCCGAAAGGAAACTTTTCAGCATCTGTAGTATTGATAATATTACCTCTTACAACGGCTGGCTGCACCGCAAAAGGACCGCCACCGCCGCCATCAGCTTGTTGCAATAATGTTTCATAGAAATTAAAACAGCGCTGGTTAATTCCCATGATACGTATGTTTGCAACGGTACCAGGCTCTAATTCTTCAATAAAGAAGGTGGTTTGAGAACGATTACCATCTGTAAACTCGTCATCACCTATATCTACTTGATCATTTTCATCATCATTATATTCAAAGAGGTAAAAATTTCCTTGTCCTGATGGATCATTAAAAAAAGCTGTGATTTCAGTAATATCATCACCAAAGCCTGAAATTGTTTGTTGTTCTACATCAATTAAAGGAACCGTTTGTTGGAATACTTCAGTTGCTGTGTAAACATCACCATTATCATCAATATTTAACGTATAACTTACAGCGGTAGGATCTGTACTACGAATAAATGGAAAGTTAGACTCATATACACCATCTGCAACAAAGTTTATTGGTATGATCTGACCTGTGTCATTATCTGTTATAGTTATAGTAGCATCATCAACAAAAACTAGATCTTCATCATAAAATCCAGCAGATCTTGTCAACTTTATTATCGTTGATGTTGTTCCCATTTCATTGCGTTCCATAGCAGCATCTATCACTAATCTAGGATCTGAATTATTAAGATCTAATTCTATGACGTCAGAGCAAGAAGCAATTAAAAATAAACCTAATATGTATATAAAATACTTCTTCATCTCTTAAAAATTAAAATTATAAGTAACTGCAGGTACGATACCAAAAATAGAAAGTCTAGTAGCCTCATTTCTATTCGTATCTTCATTCTCACCAAACGTAATACTCACCGCATTTCTTCTATTGTAAGCATTGTATAAACTAAAAACCCAGCTAGATTGCCATCCTTTTTTCTTATCAGGTTTAGGAGTGTAAGTTGCTGATAAGTCTAAACGGTGAACCATAGGAAGTCTACTGCTATTTCTAGCTTCAAAAGTTGGTATAAATAGTCCGTCAAATTCATATTGTCCATTAGGATAAGTAATAGGTTGTCCAGTTTGCAAAGTAAAGTTTGCACCTAGATCCCATTTTCTATTTAAATTGTAATTTGCGGTTATAGTCAGGTCATGGGTTTTGTCCCATGCGGCGCTGTACCATTCTCCATTATTTATGCCAGGTTCTAAAGCAGTTCTTCCAGGTGTGCGTTGTTCACTTCTAGAAAGTGTGTAGGCAATCCATCCTTGTAATTTTCCTTCATTTTTTCTCAATAACATTTCTAGACCGTAAGCTCTTGCTTCTCCTGCCAGTAATATTTGTTCAACCGCATCATTTGCTATTAGATCTGCACCATCGATGTAATCTAGTCTATTTTGTACGGTTTTATAGAAAGCCTCTGTTTCAATACTGTAGTCTCCTATATTTTTGAAAAACCCAGCAGCTACTTGATCGCCTACTTGTGGATCTATAAAAGTGCCGCTAGGTGCGTATAGATCAAAAGGAGTAGGAGCGTTAGTATTAGAAATTAAATGTATGTATTGATTTATACGTTGATAACTGGCCTTGATACTGGTGTCATCATTTATAGAATAAGCTATTGAGAATCTAGGTTCTAGATTAACAAAAGATTTTAATGTTTCACTACGGCTACTGGAAAAGGTTCCTATTTCCTCTGCACTTTCATAAACTTCTAAATCTTGATTATACAAAAGTGCTTGGTTATTTTCGTAAATATTTAAGCTTTCTTGTCCCAATCTATTAAAACTACTAATTCTCAAACCAGCGTTGATGTTGATGTGGTCAGTGATCGCAAACTCGCCATCTGCATAGATGCCATTTTCCCATGCATATTTTTTAATAAGCTGACGATCGTTAATACCACTAGTAGGAGTAGAAGGAGTAATTCTTCCAGGATCAAATTCATAATATATGGAATTGATACCGTATTTCATTTTTACCTTATCATTTACAAAATGCGTTAAATCATATTTTGCATTAAGATTAGTGATACCGCTGTCAAAAGTGAATTCTACAAACTCTAACTCTAGTCCATAATTATAATCGCTGTAAATTACTGAGGCATTTGAAAACCACTTTTCATTAAAAAGATGGTTCCATCTTACATTAACAAAACTGTTGCCAAATGTGTTGCCAAAAAGATTATTCACGTTAAACACATCTCTACCAAAGTAACTGGATAAATAAAGACGATTGTTTTCATCTAGATTGAAGCTTAGTTTTGCGTTTAAATCATAAAAATAAGCCTCATTATCTACATCAAATAAGGGTAGAAATAAGTGCGCATAACTACTGCGTCCACCTATTAAAAAAGATGCTTTTTCTTTAATTATAGGCCCTTCAAAAAGCAATCTGCTAGCTACAAGTCCTATTCCTCCAGTACCACTGAAGTTATTTTTGTTTCCGTCTCTTTGATAAATATCGAGTACACTAGAAACACGTCCACCATATCTTGCAGGAATTCCTCCTTTATACAATTTCAAATCCTTAATCGCATCTGGATTAAAAACAGAAAAGAAACCAAATAAGTGATCACTTCCATATAAGGTAGCTTCATCTAGTAAAACTAGATTCTGGTCTGCTGCACCACCACGAACATTAAATCCAGCAGCACCTTCACCAGCATTACTTACACCAGGTAATAAAGTAAGCGCTTTGATCAAATCTGTCTCACCTAAAACTACAGGTATTTTTTTAATCGTCTCAATAGAAAGAGCGTTCACACTCATCTGCGGAGATTTTGTGCTCAGTTTCTCCACATCAGCTTTTATGACTATCACATCTAGAGCTTCACCTTGCTCTTTCATGGAAATATCTTGCTTCACATTTTCAGTCAAAGAAACTTTTTTTTCAATTGTTTCGTAGCCTATACTAGAATATTGCACGGTATAGTCTCCTGTAGGAAGTGTGATAGAATAATAACCATATTCATTTGTAATCGTTCCTGTTTTCAACTCAGTGATGATTACGTTTACGTTAAGCATGGTCTCACCAGTAGATGCCTCAATAACGGTTCCTGATAAGGTTGCTTTTTGTGAGTACGCTTTCGCGAAAGCGAGAACAGTAAAAACACTTAATAATATTATTTTTTTCAAAAGATGGATCTTATTGCTTAAGAATGAACAGTATAATTATATCTGTTGTACAAATGTAAAATTGCAGTTGAACTATGAAGTCTACTTAACATTTAATTTTGATATCTTTTTCTAATGTTATGCGTACATAGTAAAACACTTTATTAACTTTGATTAAAATTATTCCTATGACAACTACACAACTTACCGACCAACTTTCTTTGCCAGTAGTGGCAGCACCTATGTTTTTGATTTCAGGACCAGAACTGGTTATTTCCTGTTGTAAAAACGGCATTGTAGGAACTTTTCCTGCACTAAATCAACGATCTAGCGAAGGTTTTGAGGAATGGTTGATCCAGATTAAAACAGAGCTAGCGCAATGGGAAGAGGAAACAGGTAAAAAAGCCGCACCTTTTGGCGTTAACTTAATTGTTCACGGTAGTAACCCACGTCTCAAGGCAGATTTAATGTTGTGTATAAAACACAAAGTACCGATGGTGATTACATCATTAGGTGCCGTTAGCGATGTAGTAGATGCGGTGCATAGTTACGGAGGCGTAGTTTTTCATGATGTCATTAAAAAACGTCATGCAGAGAAAGCTCAAGAAGCTGGAGTAGATGGATTAATTTTAGTCTGTGCAGGTGCAGGTGGACACGCAGGAACACACAATCCTATGCCATTTATTAGAGAGGTAAAAGAATTTTTTGATGGAACGATCTTACTTTCTGGCGCTATGAGTTCTGGGCAAGATGTTGCTAGTGCATTACAAATGGGTGCAGACCTAGCCTATATGGGAACACGTTTTATAAACACCGACGAATCAAAAGCTACTGACGAATACCGCGATATGATCATTAATGCGGGCTGTAGTGATATTGTTTATACCGCAGCAATCTCTGGAGTTAGTGCTAACTTTTTAGGAGCAAGTCTTCAGGCAGCCGGTATTACAGAAGAACAAATGAAAGCCAAAGTAAAAATAGACTTTGGAAAAGAAATGGATACCGAGGCAAAAGCATGGAAAACAATCTGGAGCGCTGGTCAAGGAAGTGCGACCATTAAGGACAGTATGCCAGCAACAGACTTGATCAATAGAATGAAAGCCGAATTTAAAACGGCAATTGAAATGCAAGTGAAGAATTTAAAAAAGTATAATTTTTAAATAGAGCGATCAATTAATTCAGTTAAAATGTTTTATAAGGGTAGAATCAATTCTACCCTTATGTATGATAAGTATTTAAAAAAGGAAATTACATAGTTAAATGTTCTTATAACTATTTTATTCTTAAAAGCTAGGAGCATTTTTTCTATCATAAATATCAAGACTTCTAGATAAATTCTTCTTTACCTTTGTCGCATGAGTCACCTAGTACAAATATCCATTTTACCACATCGTTTAGAAGATGAAGAACATATTCTAGATAAGGTTTTTGAAAAAGTAAAGCTAGGTATGGATGATGTTCAAAAATGGAACATTAGAAAGAGATCCATTGACGCAAGACAAAAGAAAGTAAAATACAATCTGCAAATAGAAATCTGGGAAAAAGGAGAAGAAATCACTTCCAGAGAAATTTATAAAATTCAAGATGTTTCTGAAGCAAAAGAAGTAGCTATAATTGGTGCAGGACCTGCAGGATTATATGCAGCGTTGCGTGCAATAGAAGGTGGTATGAAACCTATAATTTATGAACGCGGGAAAGACGTACGTTCTAGAAGACGTGATCTTGCCGCTATCAATAAAAACCATATCGTTAATCCAGAGTCTAATTATTGTTTTGGAGAAGGTGGCGCAGGTACTTATAGTGATGGCAAATTATATACCAGGTCAAAAAAGCGTGGTAACGTTCTTAAAGCTCTAGAATGGTTTGTTGATTTTGGTGCTACTCCAGATATATTAATTGATGCTCATCCACATATAGGAACTAATAAGCTACCTCAGATTATTACGTCCATGCGAGAAACTATTGAAAAGGCAGGTGGACAGGTTCATTTTTCATCTAAAATGACAGATATACGTCATGAAAACAAACAGATTACAGGAATTCAAATTAATGATGGTGAATGGTTGACATATGATAACGTCATTCTTGCGACTGGTCACAGTGCCAGAGATATCTTTTATTTACTCCATAAAAGAGGTATAAAAGTACAGGCAAAACCCTTTGCCATAGGAGTACGTATAGAACATCAACAAGAGTTAATTGACCAGATTCAATATCATGGAGATGATCAAAATCCATATTTGCCACCAGCCAGTTACAGTCTTGTAGAGCAAGTAGACGGAATGGGAGTTTACTCTTTTTGTATGTGTCCTGGAGGTATTATCGCCCCATGCGCAACAGATACTGATGAGGTTGTAACAAACGGCTGGAGTCCTAGTAAAAGAAACAATCCATATGCAAATAGTGGCATTGTAGTAAGTGTATCTCCAGAAGATTTACCTAATTACAGCCCAGAAGATCCTTTTGTGTCACTTAATTTTCAAAAGCAAGTAGAGCATGATTGTTGGGTTGCAGCAGGAAAAACTCAAAACGTTCCTGCACAACGTATGATCGATTTTGTAGAAGGTAAAACTTCTACAGATTTGCCAAAAACATCTTATTTTCCTGGGTTAACAAGTGTAGATTTAAATAAGATTTTGCCAGAGTTGTTAGCCACTCGATTAAGTGCTGCTTTTTTAGCTTTCGGTAAAAAGATGAAAGGTTACTATACAAATGAAGCCATTCTTCATGCTCCAGAAAGTAGAACAAGTTCTCCTGTTCAAATTCCAAGAGATCCATTTACTATGGAACACATAGAAATCAAAGGTTTATACCCTTGTGCAGAAGGTGCAGGATATGCCGGTGGTATTATTAGTGCTGCAATTGATGGGATTAATTGTATGGATCGCGTGATTGTAAAAAATCAAATTTTCTAAGTGCTTATAAAAGCTTTTACATAACATATGTTAGTTATTCAACTAGGGAACTATTTTCCACTAATTTTGTATAGAATCCTTAAAATTTCTCATGTCAACTATCACTTATTACGATTTATCGTTTGCAGAGCTGTTTGTATTTCCTAAATACTTAATAGCACAAGTAAGAGAAGATACAGTTCTGTAGCCTAAGGATAATGAAGAACTGAATAAGATAGCGCAAAAGCATTTTGAAGGTAAGAACTTTATTTATATCTCCAACCGTGTTTTTGATTACAATGTAAGTCCTTTAATCTATCATGAAACTTCAAAAATCTCTAACCTTGTTGGTATTTCAATTGTAACTACTTCTGAAATTGGTAAACGAACGGCTCAGTTTGAAAGCACCTTTTATTCAAAAGAATTTTTTATTGCTTCAAGTATTGAAGATGCCATTAATTGGTCCCTACTTTTATTAGAGCAAACAGATGTGTAATTTAGTTTCGCTTCCGCGAAAGCGAGAATTATAAAGTAAAATATCTCTAATTTTAATCAATAGTTCAAAACGCTAGACACAATTGAGTTATGAAGTAGTTTTCTTCCATTCAAAAAATCTAATTCTATAATAAAACTATAACCTGTAACTTGAGCACCTGTTTGTTTAATTAGAGAGCTAGCTGCTGCTGCTGTGCCACCAGTAGCTAAAACGTCATCATGAATCAATACTTTATTGGATTGTTGAATACAACCCTTTTGAACTTCTAAGGCATCCTTACCATATTCTAAATCATATTCTTTACTCATTATTTCTCCTGGAAGTTTACCTGGTTTACGCATCATTACAAATCTCGCATTTAGTGCATCTGCCATAAGCATTCCAAAAAGAAAACCTCTAGATTCTATTCCTACAACCACATCAATATCCTTATTTTTAAAATTCTCAATCAATTTTTGAGTCATACTTTTTCTAGCAACTTGAGATGCCAGTAAAGGAGATATATCTTTAAAGATTATCCCTGGTTTAGGAAAGTTGGCTACGTCTTTTATGTAGGAGGAAAGTAGGGTTTTATTCATGGTTTAAATATAGAAAACACATTTGTATGGCGCCTAGAAACCTGTATGGTTTTTATAGATAGATTTGTAAAAAAATGAGGAACTCAAAAAAAAGCAACTTTATTACAATTAACGTTGGCTTTATTCTAATAATAAATTATATTTGCAGCCGCTTAAGTAATAGCTTTTGCAACAGGCCTCGTAGCATAACTGAATAGTGCACCACATTACGGCTGTGGAGGTTGCAGGTTTGAATCCTGCCGAGGTCACTAAATCGGAGAATTGATTCAAAGGAATCGGTTCTCCTTTTTTTATGTTCTCTATTTTTATTGATAATGAAGGGATTACAGAAAAAATAGTATTTTCTCTCGTGGTTTGAACTCTATCATTTGGCTTGTCATAACCCAAACCGTTGGGAAACACCAGTTTTTGTAGTTTCTGTTTTTGTTTTAAATCGCCATTTACCCATATATCCTGGAGTGAAGCGGATAGTTGAAGTGCCTTTTCAATCGCATTATTAAGGTTCGAACTAGCAATAGTAGGATTTTTAATTTTTGATTGTAATTCCTTTCTTTGGGTCTCATATGTACCCTTAAACTTTTTGTAGATATCTGCATCTATCTCACCAATGCAGGCTTCCCAAAAAATAGGACAATGATTAATTAGAAAATTTTAATTTTAAACATCAATTGTCATTATGAAGCAAAGTAGATTTACAGAGAGCCAGATTATCAAGGCACTCAAAGAAAA
>NZ_CBFHNM010000007.1:39374-182487 GCF_965657255.1 Nonlabens sp. | reverse complement strand
ATGTATGTTAAGTTGAATAAACGAGGTTGTACTGCATTGACAGCTAGGATGTTGGCTTGGAAGCAGCCATTCATTTAAAGAGTGCGTAACAGCTCACTAGTCGAGCGGTACGGCATGGATAATAATCGGGCATAAACATACTACCGAAGCTATGAATTCGAAAGAGTGGTAGGGGAGCATTCTATTTACGTTGAAGATGATTTGTAAGAATTGTTGGAGTGAATAGAAACGAAAATGTAGGCATAAGTAACGATAAAGAGGGCGAGAAACCCTCTCACCGAAAGACCAAGGTTTCCTCAGCTATGCTAATCAGCTGAGGGTTAGTCGGGTCCTAACGCGTACCCGAAGGGGGAAGTGGATGGACAACAGGTTAATATTCCTGTACCTGCTCACGTTAAAAGTGACGGAGGTGTGAATTTAGTGCGTACTGACGGAATAGTACGTTGAACCAATTTTTAAGATTGGGATAGTACCACAAGGTTACGACTGAGTGGATAATCTAAAGGAACAACTTCCAAGAAAAGCGAGTGAAGCAGCCCGTACCGTAAACCGACACAGGTGGTTGGGATGAGAATTCTAAGGTGCTCGAGTGATTCATGGCTAAGGAATTAGGCAAAATAGACCTGTAACTTCGGGAGAAAGGTCCCCTATTTATAGGGCGCAGTGAAAAGATCCAAGCGACTGTTTATCAAAAACACAGGGCTCTGCTAAATCGAAAGATGATGTATAGGGCCTGACACCTGCCCGGTGCCGGAAGGTTAAGAGGAGGGTTTAGCTTCGGCGAAGATCTCAATTGAAGCCCCGGTAAACGGCGGCCGTAACTATAACGGTCCTAAGGTAGCGAAATTCCTTGTCGGGTAAGTTCCGACCTGCACGAATGGTGTAACGATTTGGATACTGTCTCAGCCATGAGCTCGGTGAAATTGTAGTATCGGTGAAGATGCCGATTACCCGCTACGGGACGAAAAGACCCCGTGCACCTTTACTATAGCTTAGTATTGATTTTGGATAAGTAATGTGTAGGATAGGTGGGAGACTTTGAAGTATTATCGCTAGGTAGTATGGAGTCATTGTTGAAATACCACCCTTTGCTTATTTGAAATCTAACCTTTTACAAGGGACATTGCTTGGTGGGTAGTTTGACTGGGGTGGTCGCCTCCAAAAGAGTAACGGAGGCTTCTAAAGGTACCCTCAGCACGCTTGGTAACCGTGCGTAGAGTGCAATGGCATAAGGGTGCTTGACTGAGAGACATACAGGTCGATCAGGTTGGAAACAAGAGCATAGTGATCCGGTGGTTCCGTATGGAAGGGCCATCGCTCAAAGGATAAAAGGTACGCCGGGGATAACAGGCTGATCTCCCCCAAGAGCTCACATCGACGGGGGGGTTTGGCACCTCGATGTCGGCTCGTCACATCCTGGGGCTGGAGAAGGTCCCAAGGGTTGGGCTGTTCGCCCATTAAAGTGGCACGCGAGCTGGGTTCAGAACGTCGTGAGACAGTTCGGTCTCTATCTGTAGTGGGCGCAAGAAATTTGAGTGAATCTGACTTTAGTACGAGAGGACCGAGTTGGACTGACCGCTGGTCTACCAGTTGTTCCGCCAGGGGCATTGCTGGGTAGCTACGTCGGGAAGGGATAAGCGCTGAAAGCATATAAGCGCGAAACCCATCACAAGATGAGATTTCTTTAAAGGGTCGTGGGAGACTACCACGTTGATAGGTCATAGGTGTAAAGGCAGTAATGTCATAGCCGAGTGATACTAATTACCCGTAAGCTTAGATATTCATTCTATTTATTTTATTACGTTTATATTTTCAATATGTCAACCTTTACGGTTAATAGCCGAAAATTTAAGGTGGTTATAGCGATGGGGCTCACCTCTTACCTTTCCGAACAGAGAAGTTAAGCCCATTTGCGCAGATGGTACTGCTAATTGTGGGAGAGTATGTCGCCGCCTTCTTTTAAACCCTTATTCTTTATTGAATAAGGGTTTTATTTTTGATCAATTTCGAGCTTATTTTAATTATTCACTATAATTAATATTTAGGCTATGTTGTTATAGTAGACATCAATAACAAAGTAGTTTAGTTATCTTTAATACGTTACTACATAATTACCTCTTAAGGTTGAAGTTTTCATATAAGTATTAAATTTGTGACAAGGAGTTCTTTTCCTTCATAGAATATTTAATGATCTACGTCAGACATGATTTTTGTACTTAATTTCTCATTTTCTATCTTTTTTATATTTAAGCGTGTGGAGTGAATAATTTAAATTTCAATAGTTTTCTCAACATGTGTGATAAATTAATTAGAATATATGCCAAAAACGTATTTATAATTGTTTCTATATTTATGGAGCAATTATGAATTTTAGAAAGTTGGTGTTTTTTGAGAATGTAAACTGAACTCTGTCGGATTATAATAATAATTTAATTTTAATCAGATAACATGAGCACACAAGCACAACAAGATTTAGAGAAGAGATCGCTGGAACAGTTTATGTCTGGCAATAGTCTTTTCGGTAAAGACGGAGTTTTTGCACCCGTGGTAAAGAACTTTATTGATAAGGCGCTGGAGTCAGAGATGTGAAAACATTTAGATGTTGATCAGCGACCCAGAGACAAAAAGCGTAGCAGCAAAGGCAAGAAAACAATCAAAATCGGTTTCGGCTCTTTTGATATTTAAATAGCAGAAGAACGTCACAGCAACTTTCAACCTGAACTGGTGAAAAAGCGTCAGAGAATACTGGCAGATAATCTATCCGATAAAATCATCGGTCTTTATGGGTTAGGAATGAGTTATAGAGATATCTCATCTCATATTTAAGGAGATGTACGATACTGACATTTACACACGGTACTTAGCTTAGTCAAATCACAGATCCATCATTCCATATGTCAAAACCTAGCAGAATCATCTGCTGGAGTCGCTATACTCTATCGTCTGGCTGGATGCCGTCCATTTCAAAGTCAAGGTAATTGATAAGTCCAACACAAGGCGCTCTATAATATATTAATTCAATACCGAGGGGTGAAAAGAGGTCTTAGGTATTTATCTTTCAGGAAGTAAAGGAGCAAACTTTTTGCTACAAGTTCTGACTGAGCTAAACAATCATGGCTTAAAAGATTTTTTAATAGCCTGTACAGATAATTTGAAAGGTTTTACCAATGCTATATCAAGTGTGTTACCAAAGATAGAGGTACAACTCTGTATCGTACAGCAGATAAGCAACTTATTAAAGTATGTTGCATCAAAGAATCAGAAAGCGATTATGAAAGATTTAAAGGATGTTTACAGACCAGATAACAAAAGTATGCAGAAGATCAGCTGGAACTACAAGATCAAAAATGAAACTCAAAACATCCTGTAATTATACAAAGTTGGAAAAACAACTGGGAACATCTACTTCAATACTTTTAGTATACTGCTGAGATCAGAAAAATTATATATACTACTAATACAGTAGAAGGATATCATAGACAGGTAGGTAAGGTGACCAAAACAAAAGGAACGTTTATCAGCGATATGGCACTTTTGAAACGAAAAAATAAATGTCAGACAGAGTTCAGTTTACACTACCTTTCATTACACTAAAACTCGCCTAACATTGCAAAGGGTTGTAATAGCCTTTTTAACTTATGGTTTGTGCTATTAGATCGATCTTGATTGAGATAGGTGATTAGCATGTCTAAATCTTCACTAGTTTTTACGATATCAAATTTTGAATTATAATTATTAAAAACAGGTTGATTAGTTCTCTTATTATAAACCTCATAAATATCTCCATGTCTAACATCTTCTTTAATCTTTTCATATAGACCTAAAAGATGTTTTTCTTCACCTTCTAAAACTTGAAAAAAATTACCTAAAGAATGAAGTAGCATACCGCTTACATCAAATTTACTATTTGTTGATGCCGTATAATTAAATAACCTTTCAATGTCATTCTTAGTAAGCTCAGATGATGCTTTACTTACATAACAAATAGTATATATACTCTTCATAAGATACAATCTAGCGGTAAATATATATAATTTGTAGGAAATTAGATTTAATCTTTTGATCATCTAATTCTACCCCATTATTTTACAAACTTTAAATAGCTAGAATAAAACAATAGCTGAGTTCAACCCATAAGTGGAACACATCTGTTTTGTAGTTCTTCTATTGGGTTGTTATAATTAAATTTTCTAATGGGTCTGTAATTTAGTAATCTTTCTTCTTCTTTTATTAACTGGTAAAAAGCTCCTTTTTACACTTATCTTTATTTAAATGTATTTCCATTCTCCTATTGTATACCTTACTTTTGATATAGCTCAAATATTTTTTTAATGGACGATTTTATTTTATACGTATCAGAAGGATTCTATCATGTGATGAATTTTAATGTAGGTGCTTATGATCATGTGCTTTTTTTCATACTTATTGCTGTTCCTTTTCTTTTCAATAGCTGGAAAAAGTTAATAGGATTAAGTTTAGCATTTACTATAGGACATATCATTTCAATGTTATTAGTCATTTATGGCAGCGTTATGTTTAATAGTAGTTATATAGAGTTTTTAATTGTCGTGACTATAGCAATTGCAGCGCTGTATAATATTTTTACAGCAGGAAATAGACATAGAGATAACAACAATTGGGTCACATTAATTGTAGCATTATTCTTTGGCCTTGTTCATGGATTTGGCTTTGCAAATGGATTTAAAATGCTGGCCTCTGGAGCAGAAAGTAAGTTACTTATGCTAATAGAATTTGCTTTAGGAATTGAATTAGGTCAATTACTTGTTATATTTATTGTTCTAGTGTTCAATTTTATGTTCACAGGATTATTTCGTTTTAATAAAAATGAATGGATACAAATTATATCGTCTATTGTTCTAGGAATGGTAATTCCTTTATTGATCGTTAGATGGATGTTTTAAGTCTCGCTTTCGCGAAAGCGAAACTACATCAAACAATTTACTAGTAAGAATTTAATCAAACAAACAAATAATTAATCAAGTTTGTTTTTTCAATCTAAACGAAGAAGTGAAAAAAGAAAAACAACATAGATATGACGTCGCTTATCTAAGAATGGCTACAGAATGGGGCAAGCTATCTCATTGTGAACGACGTCAGGTAGGTGCATTAATCGTTAGAGATCGCATGATTATAAGCGATGGTTACAATGGCACGCCTAGTGGATTTGAGAATTTTTGTGAAGACGACGAAGGTTATACAAAATGGTACGTACTTCATGCAGAGGCAAATGCGATTCTTAAAGTAGCAGGTTCTACACAAAGTTGCCGCGATGCAACTTTGTACATTACCATGTCGCCGTGTAAAGACTGTAGTAAATTGATTCATCAAAGTGGCATAAAACGTGTTGTTTACATTGAAGGCTACAAAGATGATAGTGGCTTGCAATTTCTTAAAAAAGCAGGAGTTATTACAGAGCAAATAGACCAAACCAATTTATGAAAAAAAGACACCTTTACTATCCCTTATTTTTAGGAATTATCTTTGCCATAGGTATATGGTTGGGAAATATTCTTAATGAAAATAGTATAGGTGACGGCTACATAGCATCTACTACAAGTACAAAAAAACGCAAATTAAATCGCCTTATTGACCTTATAGACCAGCGTTATGTAGATAAAATAAATACCGACAGTATCGTTGATGTAACGGTAAATGAGATCATGCAAAATCTTGATCCACACTCGGTTTATATTCCTAGCGATCAGGCAGAAGATGTAGAGAATAACATGCGTGGCGATTTTGTAGGCATCGGGATACGCTTTTTTATGAATCAAGACTCTATTTCTGTTTTGCGTTCTATAGAAAATGGACCTAGTGATAAGGCAGGTATTAAAGGTGGCGATAAGATTTTGTATGCAGATGGGAAACCACTTTTTGGTCAGAATGCAGTTTCTACAAACACTTTAAAAGGAGAAGAAGGATCAAAAGTAATCCTAGGTATTCTTAGACCAGGAGATGAAGAAGTAATTAATATACCAGTGATTAGAGGTAATGTTGCTATAAAAAGTATTGATGCAGCTTATATGCTTTCTTCAAAACTAGGTTACATTAAAATCAATCGCTTTGCAGAAACTACAGAAGACGAATTCAAAAAAGCAATTAAAGATTTAAAAAGAAGCGGTGCAACGCAAATAGCATTGGACTTAAGGGACAATCCAGGTGGCGTTTTAAGTGCAGCGGTAGAAATCGCAGATGAGTTTCTTGAAGAAGATAAACTCATTCTCTTTCAAAAAGATAGAAATAATAAGCGCAAAGACAGTTATGCTACAGACAATGGATCTTTTGAGAATAACAAAGTGTTTATTTTAATTAATGAAAATAGTGCTAGTGCTAGCGAGGTTGTTGCTGGTGCTTTACAAGATAATGATACAGGAACAATAATCGGTCGTAGAAGTTTTGGAAAAGGTCTGGTACAACAAGAAATAAAATTAGGTGATGGAAGTGCTGTAAGGTTAACCATTGCAAGATATTATACGCCTACAGGAAGAAGTATACAGCGACCTTATGATAACGGTAATGAAGATTATTTTAAAGAATATATAGAGCGCTATAGCAATGGAGAGCTTTTAAACGCAGCAAATATTGAGGTAAACGATTCGCTCAAAAAAATAACACCAGGCGGCAAAGTAGTTTATGGCGGCGGCGGTATTATTCCAGATGTTTTTGTAGCGAGTCCAGATGGCTATGTGTTACAAACGCTAGACTACTTTGGTAGAACAGGTTTTGCAGATCAGTTTGTAAATCGATATTTACAAAATGAAGGAATGGAATTGAGGTCGATGAAAGAAAAGGATTTTATTGATAATTATGAGGTTTCAGAAAAGATGATGAATGCATTTATTCAATATGCACAATTGTACAATACAAGTATCAAATTACCTGGTTATAGGGATGAAATTGCTGTCATCATTAAATCTTGTCTTGCAGAACAACTTTTCACTACAGAGCTTAAGGTAAAATTACTAAATGAAGAAGATGATATGATTAAGAAGCTGTTAGAATTGAGTGATCAAAAATAATTTCTTGATGCTAATCACGATACTTTTATCTGTCGTCGTATTTATTTGCAATAGCTTTAGAAATAATCATGATTCCCATTAATAGTACTACACACAAAGCCGCAAGAATACTTATCGCTGCAATCTGACTTTCTCCTTGAAAAAAATGGTCAAAATCTAATTTGAACACATTGAAAACAATACTCGCAATGGCTAGAATTGCGATTAAATAAAATACATATTTCATAACATTTGAGGGGTCAAAAGTTGATACGGTTCTCAAATAAAATACCTTATAATATTTGAGATTAAAACTGGATGGACCAGTATTAATTATTATTGTCCAAATATAATAACGGTCTTAAAGTTTTCAAGGTTCAATAAGGATTTCTTAACTAAAATAACTCTTGGATATTTGCAGTAAACAGTTTTACCGCAATAGCTAATAAGATCACACCAAATATTTTTCTAACCACACTAATACCTTGTTTTCCTATCAATTTCTCTATTCTACCAGAGTTTTTCAAAACTACATAGACAAAGATAATATTGAAAATGATAGCTATGATTATGTTAATAGCAGCATATTCAGAACGTAAAGAAAGAACTGAAGTCAAGGTTCCTGCACCTGCGATAAGAGGAAAAGCAATAGGAATAATAGCAGCCGTTTCTGGAGCATCATCCTTATAAAGTTGGATTCCTAAAATCATTTCCAGTGCGATAAAGAAAATAATAAAAGCACCAGCTACTGCAAAAGAATTGACATCTATACCTATCAGACCTAGCATGCTTTCTCCTACAAACATAAAAACGATCATTAAAACCCCTGCTACTATAGAGGCTTTTTCACTTTGAACATGACCTACTTTACGTCTTAAATCAACAATAATAGGAATACTACCGATAATATCAATCACCGCAAAAAGGATCATTCCTGCGGTGAACATTTCTTTAAAATCAAATGCTGCAAAAAATTCTACAAAGCCTGTACTTGCCATAACGCCTTCTTATTAAGCTTACAAAAGTAATTCTAATAAACAGATGCACGCTTACCGTAATAGATTAAATTAACATTAAGGTTGTTGCATCTTATTTAGGAACAAGCCTTATTAATATCAACAGAATGTTTATTAATAACACAGAATACATCAAACGGTAGTTACATAGTCTATCCCTGTGTTTGATCGGCCTATTTTAATACCGTTAGAACTGATGTAAAAAGTTTTAGTTCACCATCTTTCTCAATTCAGCTACAGTAAATGTTGGGTCATTTGATTTGAATACATAACTACCAGCAACTAGAACGTCTGCACCAGCATCAACCAGTTGTTTTGCATTCTTATCAGTAACGCCGCCGTCTATTTCTATAAGAGTATTGGCGCCTTTTGAATCAATAAGGGTTTTAAGCTCTTTTACTTTTTCATACGTATTCTCTATAAAGCTTTGCCCACCAAAACCAGGATTTACACTCATTAAACATACCATATCGATGTCTTGAATCGTATCTTTTAATAAATCAACACTCGTATGCGGATTCAATGCCACACCAGCCTTCATACCGTGCGACTTTATAAGTTGTAAAGTTCTGTGTAAATGCGTGCAGGCTTCATAATGAACGGTAAGTATATCACAACCTAAACCTGCAAACGTCTTTACATAACGATCTGGATCAACAATCATTAAATGACAGTCAATAGTTTTAGTAGCATGCTTTACAATATCACGCAATACGGGCATCCCAAAAGAAATATTAGGTACAAAAACACCGTCCATAATATCGATGTGAAACCAGTCAGCATCACTGCGGTTAATCATTTCTACATCGCGTTGTAGGTTAGCAAAATCTGCTGCGAGTACTGATGGTGCAATAAGTTTAGGCATCTTGTGTGTTTTAAAGGTTTTGCAAAGTTAGGTTTTTGATTTCGCTTTCGCGAAAGCGAGACCAAGTAATCGTAAATGTTGAGAAAACCCTATTGTTGTTTCATCTTATTTTTCAATTGATGATAAAATATGAAATACAAGATTTAGAACTAGTTGACTTTTTTTAAATAACTATAAAATAATTAGTTATTCAAGTTGTAGAAAAAAGGGGCTTTTTTTATTTTAGTTTAAAAGTTAGTTGTTTTATGAATATAACTTAAACCGACGGTATGATATTTAAAATTATTTTTTCAGTCTTTTTTGGACTTATGGGAATTTTGTTTTTGTACACAACGATTAAAAAATGGTCTTCAGTGCACAAAAAAAGCTATCGTAATTTAATGTACAGCGTTTTGATGATTGCACTTGCAGTATGGAATGTACTTGAATTTTAAATCTTAGTTCATATCAAAAAAATCCCTGTAACAATTAAGTTACAGGGATTTTTAAATTATACACTTTCGCAAAAGCGAAACTAACTTATTCTAATTATCACGGATCACATGAAAACTTCCTGTAATTGTGTGATTCACTCCAGATTGATCAAAGTAAGATCCTGAAAAAGTTCCATCATAATAATCGCCCACGTTCGGTGCATTTGCATTGACTTGTGCATTCACGCTGTTACCTGTGTTGTTGTAATCGATTTCTAAAGCTGAAGATTCAAAGAAGAACGTCATTCCTACTGTAAAACTACCATCCAGTGCATAGGAACCTAACGCATTATCTTGGAAAAACAACCCTAAGAACTCATTATTTGGATTAGTAGAACCAGAAACTGTAAATCCGTTTGGATTATTTGCTGCACCTAAACTACCATTTAATCTTATAGTTACTACTTTTTGAGGATTTGAATCCAATGTATATTCAATATATTCGGTTAAGGTGTTACAGGTATATAAGCTACCTATATTAGTATTAGGGTTTGTGTAGGTATAACTCACTTGCCCTGATGATTCCAACGAATTTAGATCTACTCCTTCAAGTGTAAACATATTTGGACTTGTAGTACAAACAAGTACAGAAAAGTTAAATGTTCCACCAGTAACATTTGTATAGCTCACATTAGTTCCATCATCAAGGATGACATAACCATTGGTAACTGGTAGGCCATTACAATCTAATAAATCTCCACTAATATTCTGAACAGATGATGATGTAATCGGAATAGGTATGGTTACTGCCGCTGGAGCCGTAAAAGGCCCTGCATTTTGAGTTGAGGTGATGTTATTACAAGAATCTATTATATCTATAGTTAAGACCTGGTTAGCCGGCATCATTCCGCATACTTCTCCATTAGCATCCGTAACACCGCATCGAGCATATGTGATGGAAGCTGTAGTAATACAAACATCAGCACCAGCTATTGGATTTCCTTGATCATCGGTTACTGTAATGCATACTTCTTCAATAGGAAACGGTGCATCACAGTTCCAAAAGCTAAAGTGACTGGTCTCTCCACAATATTCTCCATTATTTAAAGTTGCTAGACCTTCTTCTTTCCAGTAACCATTTGCTTCATCAAAAAACCACAATGGAATTGTTGCAGGGGCAACTCCTTGAAGACTTGGGTCAACCGGGAAGCATAATGTCGCTGGAGAACCATCGGCTAGGTTGAGCGATTCACCACTGGCACCTTCAAGTTCGACAATGATCATTCCAAAGGTATCTAGTCCTTGTTCATTCCCATTTTCATCTTCACCATATAACATTCCTGGCATGGCGGTTTGTGTCATATTATCTGTAGGATCTAGAAAATCCATATAAACGTTAACCGTACCGTTGTATGCATTACCATTAGCATCAACAAAGTCACCTCCAAATGTTACTTGCTCACCGTCGGCACCAGTTACACTACTACTTGTACCACTCATGACGCTACCTGTGAGTGCACGTGGCAACATAGTTATTTGAACATTAGAAGCATTGTTAGTAGGAATTAGAGAACGCGAAGCGTTAAAAAAGCCATTTTTTTCTACCTTGAGATAAGCAAATTGTTCATTAACATTTGCTCCTTCAATAATAAAAAGACCATTGGAGTCTGTAGTGGTATTTTGTCCACCTACGCTTACTACAGCACCAGCGATTGCAATTCCTGATGGATCAGCAATACGCCCAAAAAAGTCAGCATTAATATTGGCCCCAAAGTTATCTGCAAAGTTGTTATTATCGTTGTTGTTGCCATTATTGGCGTCATCGTCATTACTACATGATGCAAGTATTGCAATAAAGCAAATCGCAAAAAAAATGATTTTTTTCATAACATGAATTTTTGATTAGTTGTGTTCAATAGATACACAATTCGTAATAAGGTGGCGTTGTTTTTGAGAATAATTAGCAGCATATAGAATTTACGACACTTTAAAATAAACAAAAAGCCCCAGAAACTGAGGTGCTTTTGTTGGATTTTATTTTCATGAAAGCAAAACTAAAAACTAATTATTTAGACTTAGAATCATCATCTTTTCCATAAAGTGTAGGCTTACCTCTTTTTCGCTTTTCAATTAGACTTGCTGCACGCTTTATTTAATTTAGTGGATGTTTTATTTCAATTTCATGAGAGGTTACATTTTTTAGTGTTTAACTGTTTTTAGGAAGCAATAACTTTGTTGAATTTCTATAAGAAATGTTTCTTTTATTTATTAAACAATACATTTACAATGAGTTAAAAAAAAATTAAAAAGATATGGGAAGCTTGTTAATCATTTGGAAGGAAACGTTTTTTTTTTTTTATTTTATAGAAGATTTGCAAATCTATATTAGTTTATCCCCTTAAACGTGGTAAGCCTAAAATCGTTAAGAGTAGGCAATAACTTTAATTTTTTTGTAATGAAAAAGTATTTTAAATTTCCGATCGTATTATTTTTAAGCTGCTTGTTGTGGGCTTGTAGTCCTGAGGAAGATAATATTAATTATGAAAACAGTTTTTCTTTTAATGACACTGCAACAAGTAATGAGTTGGATTTAATTGACACACCAAAATCCACCTATTCTGAACACCAAAGTCTGGAAACAGTGATTCGAAATGTAGTAAGTCAAATAGACATTGAAAATCTAGATGAAAAAACTTCAATGGAAACCTTAGATCCATTAATTGATGCTACTTTAATTGCGTTGAATAACGATGGAATCACTAATGAAGAGATAATCGAATCTTTTGGATCTCTACAGAATCCAGCTATTGCCCTTGTTGGTATAGGAATTGCCGCCTCCAACGCCATGGATAATATTGAATCTGGCGATCCGGATCCTATAAATTGTTTAGGTCGAGCATATTTAGGAATGGATCTTCAAAAAGGATTTTGGAGTCAGTTCAGAAACAGAAGAGTGATGCTAAAAGCTATAGGTAAAGCAGCTTCAAGAACACTTGGCTGGGTAGGTACAGCCCTGCTAGTATATGATTTTGCTGATTGTATGGGATGGTTAGATTAAATATAGGTTATGTTATTTTTAGATATTCTATACATTGTTTTCTTCGGAATTTTAGTGGTAGTCACCTTGATTCATCTTATAAGGAAGAAAAAGGCTAAAAATTTAGACAATGCAAAAACATTCCTACTGATTGTCTTGATGACTTACATAATCTATTTGAAAATTCAAGATATACTTTGACACTTTATGGACTTAACATTAAAAACCTTACCTGCTGGCGTTAGTGTTCTCAGCCGCTAGTGCCAGTTTGAAACTAGTACCCAGCATGAGTCAACCTTGGTACGACACTTGTTATAAACTATCGCTACAAGACTTCTAGGTCCGACAGGAGTTGCCTTTACTGTTGCAGAGTGGGCTTTATGTTACTCTGGTTTTTCATTATGGTAATATTTAATTGAACCTTATCATTATGTTACTCTTAATTGCTGCTTCGATCTTGTGTCTTTTGTTTATTACCTCTTGTTTGATAGGTTTTAAGAAGGCTATATTTAATTTCATTAGTAGTAAAAAAGTAAGTACAAGTCATTTAATTTTTACAACTATATTATTTTCCATCAGCACATATTATTTGATTAATAACCTATTAGGAATTTATAGTATTTTAAAAAAATGATTTTTCATTTTTAATAACAACCTTGAATTCAACTAATAAAGGTAACTTTTAACAGAATATTCATTTTAGATAATTTTATAACTCTCAATTTATTTACAGCGTTGCTTAACTATGGAATTTACATTTAATCTATTATTCGCTGTTTTTTGGAGTCTTAGGTATAATCTTTTTATTCAATACATTAAAGTCAGGAAATAAGCCAAATAGAAAAACTTTTTTAAGAAATTGATGTATTAGTTTAATTTTAGTCTCTATTTCAGTCTGGAGATTAATAAAATTTGTTATCTAAGTTTACTAATTGAGTATTTGTAGAAACTAACTATGTACAGAAAACAGAAAAATGCCTCTTGAAATTTCAAGAGGCATTTTAAATTTTACTCTTTCGCGTAAGCGAAATCAATAACTAATTAATCTTCAGATTTGTTCTCGTTGTTATCACGACGTGGTCGATCATCTCTTTTACGATCATCGCGACGTGGGCGACGGTCATTAGAACGACTATCATCACGCTTACGTGGTGGACGCTCTACCCAACCTTCTGGTTTAGGCATACATTCTTTACGAGAAACTTTTTGTTTTTTAGTACGTGGATCTACACCCATGTATTTTACATCAAGAACATCTCCTACTTTAAGAACAGTAGATGGGTCTTCAATACGCTTGTAATCAAACTCACTTACGTGAAGTAAAGTCTCTTTACCTGGACGCAATTCTACAACAGCACCAAAGTCAAGCATCTTTACAACTTTAACGCTGTAAACCTCACCAACAGTTGGTTCAAAAATAATGTTACGTATTTTTTCTAGAGCAGCCTCAATCTTAGCACGGTCTGTACCTGCGATTTCAATAACTCCCATATCGCCATCTTCTTTGATGTTGATGACAGTTTCTGTTTCTTTTTGCATCTCTTGGATAACCTTTCCACCAGGTCCTATAACAGCACCAATGAATTTACCTTCGATCTCTAAAGATTCCATTTTAGGAGCATGTGGCTTCACGTCTGCAGCTGGTGCAGCGATAGTATCCGTTAGTTTTCCTAGAATGTGCATACGACCATCTCTAGCCTGCATTAAAGCATTAGTAAGGATTTCATAAGAAAGACCTTTTACTTTAATATCCATTTGACAAGCGGTGATACCATCTTCAGTACCTGTTACTTTAAAGTCCATGTCTCCTAAGTGATCTTCATCACCTAAAATATCAGAAAGTACGGCATAGTTGCTACCATCAGTAATCAATCCCATTGCGATACCAGAAACTGGTTTTTTCATTGGTAAACCTGCATCCATCATTGCCATTGTACCAGCACAAACGGTTGCCATAGAAGAAGAACCGTTAGATTCTAGTACTTCAGATACTACTCTTACTGTGTAAGGAAGATCTGCTGGCAACATTTTCTTCAACGCACGTTGTGCAAGGTTACCGTGACCTATCTCTCTTCTAGAAGTACCTCTTAATGGACGAGCTTCTCCAGTTGAGAATGGTGGGAAGTTATAGTGTAAGTAGAAACGCTCTTCTCCTTCTTGTGATGCCATATCTATAACATTTGCATCTCTAGAAGTTCCTAAAGTTACTGTAGCAAGCGCTTGAGTTTCTCCACGAGAGAAAATTGCACTACCGTGAGTAGATGGTAGATAGTCTACCTCACACCAGATATCACGTATGTCTGTAGTCTTACGACCATCTAAACGTATACCTTCATTAAGTAGTACGTCGCGTACTGCCTTTTTGTGAGTTTTATTGAAATACTTAGAGATTAAATCTCCATTTTCAGCTTGGTCCTCTTCAGAGAAAGTGGCCTTAATTTCTTCTTTAATTTCAGAGAATGCTGCGCTACGCTCGTGCTTTGCACTTCCTTTTTTAGCAACATCGTACACTTTTTGGTATGCTAATTCTGCAACCTTAGCTTCGATATCTGCATCTTCTTTTTCTCCTTCGTACTCACGTACTTCTTTTTTACCAACTTGCTCTGCAAGGGCAACTTGAGCAGCACATTGATCCTTGATAGCTTCATGAGCGGCTTTAATGGCAGCGATCATTTCTTCTTCAGAAATCTCTTCCATTTCACCTTCAACCATCATTACAGAGTCTGCACTAGCACCTATCATCATTTCTAGATCTGCAGCTTCTAATTGTGCATAACTAGGGTTGATAACAAACTCACCGTCTACACGTGCAACGCGTACTTCAGAAATAGGACATTCAAATGGTAAATCAGATAATTGTATTGCAGCACTCGCGGCAAGACCTGCCATAGCATCTGGCATTACTTCTGGGTCATGAGACATTAATTGAATCATTACCTGTACTTCTGCATGGTAATCTTTAGGGAATAATGGACGTAATACACGGTCTACTAGACGCATAGTAAGTACTTCTCCATCGTTGGGACGTGCCTCACGTTTGAAGAATCCACCTGGATATTTACCAGCTGCGGCAAATTTCTCACGGTAATCTACAGTAAGTGGAAGAAAATCTAGTCCAGTTGATTTGTAGCTGGATACTACTGTTCCTAGAAGCATTGCTTTTCCACATGTGATCACAACAGATCCATGTGCTTGTTTTGCAAGCGCTCCAGTTTCGATAGTGATATCTGGCCCGTTAGCCATCTTGATCACTTGTTTAAAAACTTGTGGTTTCATAAATATAGTTAAACGTTAATCTCAAGTTGTGTGTGGTAGAGAAGGCGTTTAAAAACTTGAACTCGAATTCGAATTTGAACTCGAATTTTCATTAGAAAGCAAGCTTTCTAAATTGCTCAGTTCTTTGTTACTTTGTGAGAAACCAGCTTTGATTTGCAGTGCATCGCATGCACTGGAAAGGCGATGTATATTTTTATTACGCTTTCGCGAAAGCGTAAACAGAATAAAGATCCTGCAACTTATTATTTAGAACATTCTATAAGCGCATGCGATGCGCAATGTGCTAAATAAAAAAAGGGGACACGAAGTCCCCAATTTATTACTTTCTAATTCCTAAGTCTTTAATCAACTCACGATAAGCAACGATATCTTTCTTCATCTTGTAGTCAAGAAGTGAACGACGCTTTCCTACTAATTTCACTAGACTACGCTCTGTGTTGTAGTCGTGACGGTTGTTTTTTAAGTGTCCTGTTAAATAGTTGATACGGTAAGTAAATAACGCGATTTGCGCGTCAGTGTTACCGGTATCGTTTGCATCCTTTCCGTACTTTGCGAAAATTTCTGCTTTTTTTTCTGGTGCTAAATACATGCCAAAATTATATATAATGAATATTATGTATGTCAGTCTCTCTGACGATGCGTCGAGATTCATTCTCTAAGCGGCTGCAAAAATACGATTTATTAATTATTTCTAATGTTTATAACACTAATTTTCAATATTTTTAAAACGCTCACGATTTTAAGCGACGTTAAATATAAGTTTACTGTCATAAAATCGTGATCTGTTTTCATTACTATTGTTTTATAAATTAGAATCTTTTGAATAAAAACACCTCTAACTGTCTCATTATTTTTACTCGCAATCCAGAATTGGGTAAAGGGAAAAGAAGACTTGCAGCAACCGTAGGCGATCAAGCTGCACTTGATATTTATAAATTTTTATTAGATCATACTCGATCTATCACTAGAGATCTTCAAGCGACTAAACAAATTTGGTACAGCGAGAAGGTTCATGAGAATGATGCCTGGGATAATGCTGTTTATGATAAATATGTTCAAGAAGGTGATGATCTAGGTGTGCGTATGAAAAATGCTTTTCAAATTGCTTTTAAAAACCATGATCATGTTATTATTATAGGTTCTGATATGCATGATATGTCTCAAGAAGATCTTGAAAACGCATTTCAACAATTAGAATCACACGACGCTGTGATAGGTCCTGCGCAAGATGGTGGTTACTATTTATTAGGATTTACTAAGAAACTAGTAAAAGGTATCTTTGAAAATAAAGAATGGGGAACAGAAACGGTTCTTGAGAAAACACTTAACGATCTTAAAAACGTAAATTATATAACGCTGGAAACTCGTAATGATGTAGATTATTATGAGGATATAAAAGATATTCCAGCTTTTCAACAATTTTTAAAACACATATAATGCTCAGTAAAAAACAACTTACAGACTCCATAGAATATTTGCAATCACTAGGTTTTGATGCTCCTGAAGTTGGGATTGTTCTTGGTACAGGATTAGGTCAACTAGTAGATAGTATCGAGAATCAAAAAGTCGCTCATTACAATCAGATTCCATCATTTCCTCTTGCTACGGTAGAGTTTCATACCGGGAAGTTGATCTATGGAGATTTAGGTGGTAAAAAAGTAGTGGTGATGCAAGGTCGTTTCCATTTGTATGAAGGCTATGATTTTATAGATATTACTTATCCAGTAAGAGTCATGCATGGATTAGGAATTAAAAAATTATTGGTGTCAAATGCTGCGGGCGCTATTAATTTAAATATGAAAAAAGGTGACATGATGCTCATCGATGATCATATCAATTTACAAGGCGGCAGTCCGCTTGCTTTTAAAGGTGTAGGCGAATTTGGCGAGCGATTTACAGACATGAGCGCACCTTATGATAAGGTAATGAATAGCAAACTGAAATCGATCGCTTCAGAAAAAGGCATCACTCTTAAAGAAGGTGTTTATGCTAGTGTTGTAGGACCGCAATTAGAAACGAGAGCAGAATATAGAATGCTTAAGATAATGGGTGCTGATGCTGTAGGAATGAGTACTGTACCAGAAATTATTGTTGCTAACCATTTAAATCTTCCCGTAAGTGCTATTTCTGTATTAACGGACGAGTGTGACCCAGAAAATCTAGCGCCAGTAAATATTGCAGAGATTATTGAAATTGCTGGCAAAGCAGAACCTAAAATGGTTGCTCTTTTTAAAGCTCTTATAGAGAAACTATAATCACATTACGGTTAGATCTCAGAGGAGCTTTTATGAGTCTTAATTATATGAACTAATATTAATAATTGGAAGTGAAATCCGCTTTCGCGAAAGCAAAACAACAACATGAAATACGTATCCATTATTTTATTAGTCATACTAACGGCTTCTTGTGTTGGTGGTGGTGATTTATATTACCAAGCATTGAAGAAGAATCAAGAAATTCCATCTAAAAAAGGACAATTGGATCACAGTAAATGGAACTCACTATTGAAAAAGTATGTAAATGAGACAGGTTTTGTAGACTATGATAGTTTTAAAAAAGAACATGACGAGTTAAAAGAATATTTGAGTTATCTAAATGTAAATAGTCCTCAAGAAACGTGGAGTATTAATGAACAATTTGCTTATTATATCAACCTGTATAACGCAGCTACAGTAGATTTAATTTTGATGAATGATATGCCAGAAAGCATTAAAGACATTGATGGGCCATTAGGGCAAGTGTGGCTTAAAAAATTTATTCTAGTAAATGACAAAGAATATTCACTAGCTGCGATCGAGAAGAACGTACTTCAAAAAATGGGCGATGCTCGTATACATTTTGCGATTAATTGCGCGAGTTATTCTTGTCCTAAGTTACAGAATAAAGCTTTTACAGCTGCAAATGTAGATGCACTTATGGATCAAAGCGCTCGAGATTTTATTAATTCTGATAAAAATGATTTTAGTAATCCAGGAAATCCTAAATTGAGTTCTATTTTCAGCTTTTATCCTAAAGATTTCACTAAAAACGGAATGACATTAACAGAATACATTAATCAATATGCAGATACAAAGATAGCCGAGAAAAATAAATATGATTACATAGAGTATGACTGGTCATTGAACAAACAAAAGTAAAAACTACACAAATACTTCTTACGTATATCTTTCTCTATGATTAGTATTGTAATTCCGGTTCTCAATGAAGAGTCTTCCATCATTCAATTGATAGAACATCTCAATAATTTTGCAATGGATGCAAGCCGTTTAGAGTATATCATCGTGGATGGCGGCAGTCGTGATAAAACATTAGAATTACTGTATAATTATTCTGAGGCTCACGAGGAAATGAGTATTAAGGTCATTTCTTCTGAAAAAGGTCGCGGTAAACAATTGCACAACGGCTCTAAAGAAGCAACTGGAGATATTTTGTATTTCCTTCATGCAGATTCTTATCCGCCTAAAAATTATGATCAGCTAATTATAGAAGCTTTTAGAAAAGGCCATCCAGCTGGCTGTTTTAGAATGAAATTTAAAAGCTGGCATCCTTGGCTTATTATTATAGGATGGTTCACACGTTTTTCATGGAAAGCGAGTAGAGGTGGTGATCAATCACAATATATTACAAAAGAGTTGTACGTTGATATAGGCGGTTACAATACTCAAATTCCTATCTACGAAGATTATGATCTAATCGCCAGATTGTACGATCGAGATCAATATTACGTCATCCCTAAATGGTTAAAAACTAGCGCAAGACGCTATGAAGAAATAGGTGTTTTTAAATTGCAATGGTTTTACATTACCATTTATTGGAGAAAATATCGCGGTGCTACTATAGATGAATTGTACGAGTATTACTTGAGTAAATGTGATTGATTTATTCCTTAGTCAATTCACTAAACATTGTCTCCAGATTTTTATTCCTTTTATTAAGAGACAGAATTTTTAATTCGTTATCATGAGCAAAATCAAATACAGCACTGCGCATGTCTTCTTTAGTTTCAAAACGCAATGAATAAATAAAGCCTGGCTCGTTTACAAGATCGGTTACTTCTCTTACTCGGTCGATGCGGTTTAGTAATTCTGGTTCTACTTTGTAGTCAAATTCTACCTCGATGATTTGAGCAGCATCGCTTTTTAGGTTTTTTAAATAGTCGTCTGCCACAATTTTACCTTTATTGATAATGATTACTCGATCGCACATGGCTTCTACTTCTTGCATGATATGAGTAGAAAGTAATATGGTAGTATCTTCACCTACTTTTCTAATAAGCTGCCGTATTTCAACCAGTTGGTTAGGATCTAATCCAGTAGTCGGTTCATCTAGAATTAAGACTTTAGGTTCATGTAGCAAAGCATTAGCCAGCCCAACGCGTTGTTTGTAACCTTTAGAAAGTTCTTGGATTTTCTTACCTACATGAGAAGTCAGTCCAGTTTCCTCGATAACTTCGTCTATACGTTTTTTAGAATCAGTCAGTTTAAAGACATCTGCACTAAAAGAAAGATACTCCTTCACATACATATCTGGATACAAAGGATTGTTCTCTGGCAAATAGCCTATGGATTTTTGTACCTCACGTTGTTCCTCAGTAACGTCATAGCCATTTACAGTCGCGGTTCCTTCGTTGGCATTTAAATAGGTGGTAAGAATGCGCATCATGGTAGATTTACCAGCACCGTTAGGCCCTAAAAAACCGACTATTTCACCTGCTTTGATTGAAAAACTAACTTCGTCCAGCGCTTTTTGCTGCCCGTAATATTTGGATACTTTGCTTACTTCTATAGACATAAGGTAAAGATATGAAATGATTAGTAGTGTGATAAGTATTTTAACTTTGCTTTCGCGAAAGCTAATTATTATAACAACCTCATCTTAAAATAAATAATATTATTAAAACTACTGCAAATCAAACGATTGTCCGAATGTTTATTTCATTACGTACCGGGATGAATTTTGCTTTATTTTGGGTGATTCGTTGATATTAATTGGTGCAAAAAGTGGGTTAATTTTCAACATTTCATTAACGCATCGTTAAAAATTTGTAAAAATCAACTTTTAAATTACCATTGGTTCGGTTTATTTCGTTTTTTTTTTTCTTTTGTTGTGACTTGCAAGTTAAAAAATTCCCCTGACGCGTTATGTCGAAAAGCGATACGAGTAGACATTATCTATTAAATTTATTTTATGAAAAAGTATTTTAAAGTATTTTCATTTTTATTTTTTGGAATTTGTTTTTTAACTATAAGTTGTTCAGATGAAACTACTTTCGAGGATTCAACAGCCAAAAATAATTTAGAGGAATTCAACCTGCAGCTGAGTCTAGAGGACAAAACATATTTGTTAAATAATCAAGGAAATATATTGATGAATCCTGGAGAGATAAATGAATATGTTAAAATCTCTATCCTTCCTGAGGATATGTACACGGATTTAGAATCTTCCACAAATAATCATCTAGTTTTTAACTATTCAAAAAGTTCTAATGATCAAATTCACATATCGGATTTCAACTCTGACAAGACTGAGTTTGATCTAACTGTAATTCGAGATGGAGAGACTATTGAAATTGGTCGAGTAGTCTCAAATTCACCTTTTACCGCTAAGTGTGGAACTAGTCCTAGATGCTGGTGGGCAGTAGTAACTATTGCAGTAGAGGTCGTTATTGACTCATTCGATGATGAGATAAATTGTTCTCAAAATGCGGTCACTGCTTGTGGGGAGGGAAATGTTGATTCCGTGCAATCTCTTTATTCAGAAACTGTAATTGGTGAGGTAGTCGGTTGCAGCATTAAATGTAAATAATTGACCATACATTCTATTTACAAATCTAAATATGAACAGCCTATTCTTATAGGCTGTTCATTGCTGTTTATAACTTTAGGAGCTTTTGCAATGATTTTTTTTAAAAATGAGTATGCAACTCCTATAGGACTTCCAGATATTTCAAATTCTTTATTATTTTTTATTGCTTGTATTATAATGCCTGCCATAGAAGAATTTGGTTTTAGAGGCTTTATATTTAAAAACAACTATTTGAGTTTTTTATCAATTTTGTCTTTATTAATTTTCTTTGTTTTTCTTCAAAATTTTATAATCATTGCAGTAGTTGTGGTTTTATTAATTTTACAAATCGTTAGACTCAAATACAAAATATCTGTTTCCTATCAGCTTGTAATTTCCTCTTTTATTTTTGGTTTAGTGCATTATCAAATTCCTTACGAAAATATAAGTGTTGAAAATATACTTCCTGTTTTCTTTCATTCTGGGATGGGACTAGTTTTTGCTATAGTTTTTGTAAATTATGGTTACTTGAGATCATTTATAGTACATACTATTTATAACAGTATAATTTTTGTGTTCGTGATTGCTTCAGAAGATAAAAAATTGTTTGAAGTAATGGATCAAACAGAAACCATACAATATCATATTAAGGAGTTGGAACAAATCCCCAACAAGCTGCTTCTTTATCAAAGAAAAGATAGCACTGGTTGTGAAAGTTGTAAGATTAAAGAATATTTGACAGTTTATGGAAACGATATTTACAACAACGAAACTTATCGTCCTTTAAAATCAAATACTAAATACGATCTTCTTTTCAAGAGTGAGGAAATAGATCTAAACGATTCTGATAATCCATTAAAGATTCTAGAAGAGCACGGATTAATTGTTCCAAAATAATAATCTAGATGTTCTTTTTCCCTTTAAGGGTTTGGAAAATACTTAATTGTTCCGCTTTCGCGAAAGCGAGATCATAAACGAACTTACTATAACCATAGAGTTTTAATTCTTCTATAAAAATTGCTAAAAAACTATCAATTTAAAGAAATCTATTTTACTTTAGCAGCTTATTATGACAACAAACAATTATTTCTGGTACGGATTTTACTTCTATTTTATAGAAGCAAGGACGCTATTGTAATAATTGAAATTTATACAACACAATAAAGTCCTGATCTAATCAGGACTTTTTTTTTACTAAAAAATGAAAGTAGCCATACAAGGAATACGAGGTTCTTACCATCATCAGGTGGCAACGCAGCTATATCAAAATCTGGAATTATTAGAATGTTCTTCATTTGATCAGTTGGCACTTGCGGTTTCAAATCATGAAGTTAAAACTGGCATCATGGCTATAGGTAATTCCATCGCTGGAAGTATTTTACCTAATTATGGATTAATCAAAGAACATGACTTAAAGATTACAGGAGAATATTATTTAAATATCCAGCACCAACTCATGGCATTGTACGACCAGGAAATTATGGACATTAAAGAAGTGCAATCACATCCTATGGCATTATTACAATGCAAATCGTTTTTTAGAAAGTATCCACATATTAAATTAGTAGAAACCGATGACACAGCCGCAGCCGCTCTTAGAATTTCTGAAGAAAAGAAACGTGGTGTTGCTGCGATTGCAAGTAAGCATGCAGCACAATTGTATGATCTTAAGATTTTGAATGACGATGTGCAAGAAGTAAAAAATAATACCACACGATTTGTTGTACTAGAGGCTAGAGAAAGGATAAATAATGAAGCTAACAAAGCGACGATTAATTTTACTGCCAGTCATGAATCTGGAAGCCTTGCCAAAATATTGACTAAACTAGGAGAGCTGCACATCAATCTTTCAAAAATCCAATCGGTTCATATTATTGAAAAACCATTTCTATTCTCATTTGTGGCAGATCTGGAGTTTGAGAATTTGAAGCAGTTTGAAGAAGCACAATTAGAAATAGGAATACTCGTAGAATCCATGAAAATTCTTGGAGTTTATAAATCACACACGCTATGATACAAACAGCTACAAGACTTGATAGCGTTCACGAATACTATTTTGCGACCAAACTGCGCGAAGTAAGAGCTTTATCAGATTCAGGAAAACCAATTATCAATGCTGGAATAGGTAATCCTGATTTATTGCCGCCAGATCATGTCTTGCCTGCACTTGCTACAGCGTTACAAGATCCCAAAGCACATGGTTACCAGAGTTATCTAGGGTTGCCAGAGTTGAGAGCTGCTATGGCTGGTTTTTATAAAAAACAATATGAGGTTACTCTTGATCCAGCAACAGAGATTATTCCTTTAATGGGAAGTAAGGAAGGTATTTTACATATTTCTATGGCTTTTTTAAATGCTGGAGATCAGGTGCTAATTCCAGATCCTGGTTATCCTACTTATGCTAGTGCGTCCAGATTATGTGAAGCTATTCCTGTTCTTTATGATCTCAAAGAGGAAAATAATTGGTTACCAGACTTTGATGCCTTGGAACGATTGGATTTAAGCAAAATAAAAATTATGTGGATTAATTATCCGCACATGCCTACTAGTGTGGCAGGTTCAAAAGAATTGTTTGAAAAACTAGTCCGCTTTGCAAAAAAGCATGATATTCTACTCGTTAACGATAATCCGTACAGTTGTTTGTATGAAGATGGATTAAGTATTCATCAAGTTGGTGGTTCCAAAGAAGTGGCGTTAGAATTAAATTCTATAAGCAAGACTTATAACATGGCTGGCTGGCGAGTTGGAATGCTCAGTGGAAATGCTAGTTTGCTGAAAGAAGTTCTCAAAGTAAAAACAAATATGGATAGCGGCATGTTTTACGGTATTCAGCATGGTGCCATTGCTGCTTTAAAAACAGACAATAGCTGGTTAGAAAACCAAAATAAAATCTACAAAGCTAGAAGAGCTTTAACCATGCAGCTCGCCAAAACTTTACATCTAAAACTTCAGGAACAAGACGGTGGTTTATTTCTTTGGTGTAAGTTGCCAGATGGAATGAAAGACGATAAAGTTTTTGTAGATAAGCTATTGCATGAAAATGATATTTTCATCGCGCCAGGAAGTGTTTTTGGAAAGAATGGAGAAGGATTTGTGCGATTTTCGCTTTGTGTGGAGGAAGAAATGATCAAAGAAATGATCGATAGAGTTTCTAAAAAGGTAGCGTTATGAAAAATATTTCCCTTATTGGAACTGGATTGATAGGTGGCTCGATGCTTAAAGATTTACGAGTTCATTATCCGCAGGCTGTTTTTTATGGTATAGATCAAAATATTGCTCATGCTCAAAAAGCAAAGCAAAACGGAATTATTGATGAGGTAGCAAACCTTAGCGATGTTTCTAATGCAGATTTGGTTATCATTTCCATCCCAGTAGATGCTACTTTAAAAGTTTTGCCTCAGGTACTCGACTTAATTAATGAACATGCACTTGTTATAGATGTAGGTTCTACTAAAGAAGCGATTTGTAAGAGTGTAGAGAGTCATAAAAATAGAAGGCAATTTCTTGCGGCACATCCCATTGCGGGAACAGAATTTTCTGGACCTGATGCTGCAATTGCAAATTTATTTGTCAAGAAAACGCTAATTGTATGTGAGGTGGAGAAAACGACCTTTAAATTGCAAGAATTGGCAAACGAGTTGTTTGAAAAGTTGCAAATGCGTGTAAGATACATGACGCCAGCAGCACACGATAAGCATATTGCTTACGTGTCACATTTATCACATATTTCT
This sequence comes from Nonlabens sp., assembly GCF_965657255.1. Lineage (NCBI taxonomy): Bacteria > Pseudomonadati > Bacteroidota > Flavobacteriia > Flavobacteriales > Flavobacteriaceae > Nonlabens > Nonlabens sp. The sequence continues at coordinate 157,346 of NZ_CBFHNM010000007.1, read as the reverse complement.
AGCTTTATGTTAGGCAAAACAGTGATTCAGGAAGAGGTCAATGAGCGTGATATTTTTGATCTAGCAGGCAGTGGTTTTGAAAGTACGGTAAGACTGGCAAAGAGCTCACCAGCGATGTGGACGCCTATTTTTGCACAGAATAAAGAACATGTGTTAGCTAGTCTAGATGGATATATTGAGAATTTATCTCGCTTTCGCGAAAGCGTAAAAAACGATGATCACAACGCCATATATAAGGATATGGAAGAAACAAATAGAATAAAAACGATATTGAAAGGAATTGAAAATGGAAAATAATAAAGAATTTAGAACCTGGTTAGATGATCATAAATTAGAACATCCTATTGTCATCGCTGGTCCTTGTAGTGCAGAGACAGAGGAGCAAGTGTTGCGTATAGCACATGAATTAAAAGATAGTGATGTTACTTATTTGCGTGCAGGAATCTGGAAGCCTAGAACGCGTCCAGGAAACTTTGAAGGAGTAGGAGCGATAGGTTTAAAATGGTTGCAAAAAGCCAAGGCAGAAACAGGATTGTTAACCGCAACTGAGGTTGCCAATAGAGCTCATGTAGAACTAGCTTTAGAACACGACATCGATCTATTATGGATAGGCGCACGATCTACCGTAAGTCCATTTATCGTTCAAGAAATAGCAGACGCTTTAAAGGGAACGGATAAAGTAGTTTTAGTCAAAAACCCAGTAAATCCAGATTTGGCTCTTTGGATAGGAGCTGTAGAGCGTTTTCATACGGCAAATATTAAAAATCTAGGTGTGATTCACAGAGGTTTTTCTACTTATGGGAAATCAAAATACCGTAATATTCCAGAATGGCAAATTGCTGTAGATTTTCAAACACGTTTCCCAGATATTCCTTTGATATGCGATCCATCTCATATTACTGGAAAAAGAGATATGATTTTTGAAGTTTCACAAACGGCACTGGACCTTAATTATGACGGTTTAATGATTGAGACGCATTATGATCCTGATAATGCGTGGAGCGATGCAGCCCAACAAGTAACGCCAGAAACATTGCTGCAAATTTTTCAAGACTTGCGTATTAGAAAAGAGCAGGATGATGAAGCAGGTTACCAATCTAAACTAGGTGTTTTAAGAGCTCAAATAGACGTAATCGACACTTCTATAATAGAAACACTCGGTAAAAGAATGAAGACTGCAGATGCTATCGGCGCATTAAAAAAGGAACGTAATGTTGCCGTTCTTCAATCTAAAAGATGGAATGAGATTTTAGGTAAAATGATTCTAGCTGGAGAAGAACAAGGTTTGAGCGAGGAATTCATTTTAAGAGTATTTAAAGCGATACATCAAGAATCTATTATTCACCAAGAGAAGGTGATTAATAGTTAAAATGTCATATTCATAGGTGCAGACTTAAGTCTGTACCTATGAATATTTTTCTTAGAAATTGACAGCATACTTACTTCTACCATTTATTATAGTTCTCAAGTCACTTTTAAAAGCCTTAAATTTGTTTTATGCAAAAATCTTCAAATAGTATATGACAGGTATCGTTTATAGATCAACAGGAAGTTGGTATGAAGTAAAAGGTGCTGATGGTGCGTTTTATTCTTGTCGTATAAAAGGGAAGTTCCGTTTAAAAGGAATTAAGAGTACAAATCCAGTTGCTGTAGGCGATCAAGTAGATTTTGAGATTGAGAAAAAAGGAGATGAAGAAATAGGAATCATTAACGTGATTCATGAACGTGATAATTACATCGTACGTAAGTCCGTAAATCTTTCTAAACAAACACATATAATTGCTTCAAATGTAGATCAGTTGTTTTTACTGGTCACATTGAATAATCCGCCTACGTTTACCTCTTTTATAGATCGAGTCCTCGTAACTGCAGAGGCTTATCAAATTCCGGTAATTCTTGCATTCAACAAGGTAGACACTTATAATGATGATCAAGGAGAAGTGATGATCGATCCAGAAACTGGAGAAGAATTACTAACTATGACTGAGCTGGATGAGGTACGTTACTTAATGAGTTTGTACAAATCTATAGGTTATGAGTGTATAGCGATAAGTGCAGAAACTGGTAAGAATATTGACATCATTAAAGAAAAGATGAGAGATAAGACCAGCATGTTTGCAGGTCATAGTGGCGCTGGAAAAAGTACGCTTGCTAATGCTGTACAACCAGGATTACAATTGAAAACAAAACAAATTTCTGAACAACACAAACAAGGACAACACACAACTACGTTTGCAGAGATGTTTGACCTAGATTTTGGCGCGAGATTGATTGACACGCCAGGAGTTAAAGGTTTTGGTGTGGTAGATATGGAAAAGGAAGAAATCGGAGACTATTTCCCAGAAATTCATGAGTTAAAACAAGGCTGCAAATTTCATAATTGTATGCATATAGAAGAGCCTAAATGCGCTGTAAAAGATGCGGTAGAAAACGGAGAAATGGTGTTGAGTCGTTATGAAAGCTATGTGCAAATCGTTAATGGTGATGAAGATAATTACCGTCAGGATAAACACCAGTTGCCACAATCATGAGAGTAGTATTACAAAGAGTAAGTGAGTCTAGTGTAGCTATTGATGGTTCTGTTCACGCTGCGATAGGCAAAGGATTGCTTATTCTATTAGGAATCACTCATGGTGATACTCAAGAAGATATCGATTGGTTAGTAAATAAAATAATAGGAATAAGAATCTTCTCTGATCAGGATGGTAAGATGAGTCTTAGTATTCAAGATATTAAAGGTGAACTTTTAGTTATTTCACAATTTACGTTGTTTGCTAGCACAAAAAAAGGTAATCGTCCTAGTTATATCGATGCTGCTAGACCAGAGGTAGCTGTTCCTTTATATGAAGCTTTTTTGGATGCGCTTTCGCGAAAGCGGAATAAAGAAATTAAATCTGGAGTATTTGGAGCAGATATGAAAGTTCAATTAATAAATGATGGTCCTGTGACTATTGTTATGGATAGTAAAAATAGAAACTAAATGAGCCTAAAAAAATCACAAGAGCAAGTAGACGAGTGGATCAAAAACCATGGAGTTCGTTACTTTAATGAGCTCACTAATATGGCACAGCTTACAGAAGAAGTTGGTGAGGTGGCACGTATTATTGCGAGACGCTATGGAGAACAAAGTGAGAAAGAAAGTGATAAGAGCAAGGATCTAGGAGAAGAGCTTGCAGATGTTATGTTTGTAGTGCTATGTCTTGCAAATCAAACAGGAACAGACCTAGAAGCGGCGTTTAATAAAAAATTAAAAATTAAGACAGAGCGTGATCACGACAGGCATCATAATAACGAGAAACTAAAATAACTTAATATTTTAATAAAGATTTATAGCTTTAATAGAAGCAGCTGCTGTATCTTAAAGGTTATTGATGTTGAAAGAAGAACTAATTAAGTTATTCATTAAAAAATCTCGAATCATAGCTCCATGAAAAATATCCTTCTTATACTTTTATTTACCGTGACAAGCGGCCTTTGCCAAGAAATAGATCTAGAGTATGGAAAAGTCAGTCTCACTGACTTTAAAGTAAAGTCAAAAGATACTAGTAAAGTTCATGATGCTCTCTTAATATTAAATAATGTATCGGTCAGCTTTGTTTCTGGTTTTCAATATGTTTCAATTCATCAAAGAATTAGAATTGAGTCGATTGACGGATTAGAATATGCAAACCAACAAATTGATCTTTTAAAATATGCAGAAGATGGCGAAGAGATAGTAGCTTTGAAAGGAGCTACGTACAATCTAGACGATGAAAAAATTACAACTTCAGTTTTAAATGATAAAGAGTTACTGTTACAAAATTTAGGCAGTAATACAAGTTTTTTTAGCTTACCAGATGTAAACGTAGACTCTGTAATAGAGATTTTTTACGTAATTAAATCTCCATTTATTAAAATTGAAGATATCGCTTTGCAATATGAGATACCGATTATCCATCTAGACATATTGTTGCAACTCCCAACTTATCAATCTTATTATATAGAAACAAATCCTTTAGCTCATTTCCAAATTGACTTTAATAAAAAAAGTGTTGATAAGGGACTAGACGTTTTGAATATTAACAAAGAGAGTAGTAAGTATCTAGTTCGAGATACACAGTTTCAAAGAATAAAATCAAGTGGTAAACCTATAATTTTTTCTATGAAAGATATTCCTGCTTTCTCACTAGAACCATTCTCTGGAGAGTTAAATAAGTATCAGGCAAAATTAATATTCAGTCTTGCAGATGGATTTGATACGAACTATCAAACACGGATTGAATCTTTTAAATCTTCATGGAAAGAAGTTGCTGGATATTTAAGCGGTACGGATGATTTTGGAGATGAATTGCGGTCTTCAAGATTTTTTAGAAAAGAATTAGAAAATGCATTAGAAGGCGCTACAGATGATGAAAACAAAATCTCTAAGACCTTACATTTTTTAAAGTCAAAAGTCAAGTGGAATGACGAGTATGGCATTTTTACGGATCAAGGAGTTAAAAATGCTTACAGAAATGGAAACGGTAATGCAGCAGAAATTAATTTGTTGCTAACCAGTATGCTTAATCAATCTGGTATTGAAGCATTTCCAGTAATTGTCAGTGCCACAGATAACGATACTCCTTTATTTCCAACAATTGATGGGTTTGATTTTGTTATAGTTCAAGCTAGGATTAATAAGGCTACTTTTCTTTTAGATGCTACAGAAGATTATTTTAATTTGAATAGGATACCTCAAAGAGCTGCTAATAGAAAGGGAATGCTCATTAAAAAACGTGGTGACTTTCAATGGATAGATCTCACTTCAAATAAAATACAAAAGGAGACTACTTTACTAAAAATGACATTGGAAGATAGTTTTGTAGTGAAAGGTCAGGGAAATAAAAAGCTAGAAGATTATTTATTATTAGATCCTAAAATGGTTCAAGTAAATTCTAGTGAAAATGCTATTAAAGATTTCCTTACAAATAACACGTTTGGTCTGGAAGTAAGTAATGTGGAAGTAGATGGATTAGAGAATTTATCTCAAAATATCACATTCAAGTATGAGCTAGATTATATAAACGCCTTTGATAAGATAGATGATAAAATATCTTTCCAACCTTTAATGAATGAAGTGCACTTCAAGGATATAGTAGACCTAGAGATTAGGACAACTCCTTTAGAATTGTCACAACCTGTTGAAAAAACTGTCATTGTAAATATTGAAGTTCCTGATGGTTATGTACCGGTACATCTACCAGAGAGTATGAAAGTTGTTTATGGAGAAGGAATAGGTTCTTATTTCTATAGAATAGGTTTTAATAATAATATTGTTTCAACTGTAGCAACATATACCATGAATACCTCGATCATATTGCCAGAAAATTATGAAACCTTTCGTCAATTTTTTAAAGCTGTTTTAGAGAAAGATGCAGAGAAGGTAATTTTAGAAAAAGAATAGATGTTTCATTAAGTAAATGGGACACAAAGATTTATTAAGTAAATCGATATTTAATTTAGGCAGTCTATTAAAAAATATCAGATGACATTATGCTCTGAAAATTAACAAACATGGATTTAAGATTAACACAAGTTATACACCCTAAAAGTGATATTTCATTGACCATAACAGGTTCTAAAAGTGAGAGCAATCGTTGGCTTATTCTTCAGGCACTATATGGTCAATTAAGTATTGAAAACTTATCAGATAGTGATGATAGTGATCACCTTAAGGAGGTTCTTCAGAGCACAGCTTCTACTCTGGACATAGGTCATGCAGGAACTGCCATGCGTTTTGGAACCGCATTTTTTGCGATTCAAGAAGGAAAAGAGATTATACTTACTGGTAGTGATAGAATGAAGCAACGTCCTATAGGTATTCTAGTAGAAGGGCTCAACAAGTTAGGTGCAGATATCAGTTATCTAGAAAAAGAAGGGTTTCCACCATTAAAAATTAAAGGGAAGAAGTTAAAAGGTGGTAAGCTTTCTATTAACGGAAGCGTTTCTAGTCAGTTTCTTACGGCATTATTGCTTATTGCCCCTAGTTTTGAAAATGGCCTTGAGCTTTACATCACGGATCAACTCACTTCTAGACCTTACCTCGAAATGACTTTAGGTATTTTACAAGAAATGGGTGTTCAGGTCACTTTTGAATCTGTAACAGCTACTTTACAAAACACATATGCTATTAATGAACTAGTTAAGATTGAATCATTACCAGAAACCATTATTAATACTGCAACAGTGGAAAGTGACTGGAGTAGCGCGGGATATTGGTACAGTTGGGTGGCTCTTCAGGAATCTGGTTATAAGATGTCTTTGTCGCTATTTAAGGAAAAGTCTCTTCAAGGTGATAGCGAGTTAGTTCAAATCTACAAACCCTTAGGAGTAAAAACGACATTTCATGAGCAAGGAATTACCATATCTAAAATAGATCAACAGCTACCAGATATAGTAATGCTAGATGTAACAAATGAGCCAGATCAGGCACAAACCATTTTTGCCACATGCCTTGGGTTAGGTATCAATGCCCATTTAACAGGTTTACATACACTTAAAATTAAAGAGACAGATCGTATTGAAGCTATGAAAATAGTGGGTTCTCGCTTTCGCGAAAGCGAGATCACAACAACAGACCATTCTATACACCTTCATTTTGCATCTCAAAGTGATTTTAATAAAGAAGTCATGGTAGATACGTACCAAGATCATAGAATGGCGATGGCTTTTGCGCCGCTAGCGATGAAAACAAATGTGATTATCAAAGACGCGATGGTTGTTACAAAAAGCTATAAAAACTTTTACAAAGACATGAATAAGGTAAATGTAACGATTACAGAAATTTAACTGTAAAATTACTTGACAAGGCCTATACTCAAATTGTATATTTGCAACTTATAATAAAAATTAATTAATGAAGTTATCACAATTCGGTTACGACCTACCAGAAGATCGCATCGCAAAACATCCTGCAGAAAATAGAGATGAGTCTAAATTGATGGTTTTACATAGGAAGACCGGTGAGATTGAACATAAGATGTTCAAAGATGTGATTGATTACTTTAGCGAAGATGATATTTTCGTTTTTAACGATACTAAGGTTTTTCCTGCCAGGTTATATGGTAATAAAGAAAAAACTGGTGCGAGAATCGAGGTTTTTCTTCTTAGAGAATTAAATCCAGATACTAAATTGTGGGATGTTCTTGTTGATCCTGCAAGAAAAATTAGAATTGGTAATAAATTATACTTTGGTGATGATGAAAGTCTAGTTGCTGAGGTAATAGATAATACTACATCTAGAGGACGTACATTACGTTTTCTTTATGACGGTAGTTATGAAGAGTTCAGACAGGCGTTAAAAGATTTAGGAGAAACACCTTTACCTAAAGAATTAAATAGAGAAGTAGAGCCAGAAGATGAAGAACGATACCAGACTATATTTGCTTCTAAAGAAGGCGCTGTAGCAGCTCCAGTTGCGGGACTTCACTTTTCTAGACATCTCTTGAAGAGGTTAGAAATTAAAGGTGTAAAGATGACTTCTGTTACTATGCACATAGGTTTGGGTACTTTTTCGCCAGTTGAAGTAGAAGATCTATCAAAGCACAAAATGGACAGTGAGCAGGCATTTATAACTAAGGAAACTTGTGATGTTGTAAATGAGGCTATAGATAATAAAAGAAAAGTTTGCGCAGTAGGAACTACTACTATGCGTACTTTAGAAAGTGCTGTTAGCAGTAATGGGCGTTTAAATACATTTGACGAGTGGACTAACAAATTTATTTTTCCACCATATGATTTTACGATAGCTAATTGTATGATTACTAATTTTCACCATCCTAAATCAACACTAATGATGCAGGCTGCTGCTTTTGCTGGATATGATTTTCTAAAAAAAGCTTATGAAATCGCTCTCAAGGAAGATTATAAATTTAGCACCTATGGAGATGCCATGTTGATCATTGATTAAAAAAAAACTCTTAAAAAGCCTCAAGATTTACTTGAGGCTTTTTTTTTGACTATTTTAATCATAGTAGATGGCAGTTTAAAAATAATCAATTATAAATATTAAGAATTTTAATATTAACTTTTTATTATGAGTTGCTTATATTGCTAAAAAATTTTATTAGAATGAAAAAAACAGCCTTTTTATTAGTCATTTTCATTGTGCAAACCGTAAGTGCTCAAACACAGGTTACTGGCCCAAATCCATTATCTTGGAAGCTTTCTAACTCTTACGATGCTAAGATTGAAAAATTTTCAAATGTCCCTTTTGATCAATTAGCAAAGGAGGACGCTATCAACGACCTGGATAAAAGTATTCCATGGAGATTTGGTTATGACTTCCCTGTGAATATAGATCCAGATACTCATGGACAAAAAATCGTTTTAGATAATGGAGATCAATTATGGAGAGTTAGAATACAATCGCCAGGCGCTCGAACTATAAATATTTTCTTTGATTGGTTTGATTTACGACCAGGAGCTTGGATGCGAGTTTCAGCTTATGATCAAAGTGATTTATCCAAAGTTTTTACCTACGAACAAAACAACATAAACAAGGCTATTGGTATCTGGCCCATAGAAGCTGATGATGTTTGGGTCGAGTTTTTTGAGCCTAAGGAAATAATAGGTCAGAGTAGATTAGAAATAGGGAATGTAGTTCATGGATATCGAACTACAGAAGATTATAAAGAAGCAAAAGCTCTTAATGATTCTGGAGACTGCAATCAAGATGTAAATTGTGATATAACTCCTCCAGGAGCAGACCCATTTAGCATAAACGACGTTAAAGAAGATGTGAAGAAAAGTGCCGCAATGTTGGTAACAGGTAATACAGGATTTTGTTCTGGTGCATTAGTTAACAATACAGCAAACGATGGTGCGCCTTTATTTATGACAGCAAATCATTGTATGGGTGGAAGTGTTGCTGGTTGGGCGTTTAGATTCAATTGGAGAAGTACTGTAGCTCAATGCTCCACTACACAAGGAAGTATTTCAGGTTCATTTGATCAAACAGCAAGTGGTGCGCAATTATTAATGAATAGTAGTGAAAGCGATATGGGACTTGTAAGGATTACCGATACAGGATTCTTTAACTCTAATCCTGATGTGGTTTGGGCTGGTTGGAATAGATCTAAAGTAACTACTCCAGCTATAACTTTCGGTGTTCATCATCCTAGTGGTGATATACAAAAGGTTTGCAGAGATGATCAAGGTGGTGTTCGTAACACAAGATCATTTAATGGAAACCCTAGTACAGAAATGTGGTTGATCTCTGATTGGGACTTAGGGGTTACAGAGCCTGGTTCTTCTGGTTCTCCATTGTTCAATGAAAATGGTGAGATAATAGGAGTTCTTTCTGGTGGTGCAGCGGCCTGTGTTGGAACCAATGATAACAATCGTATTGATTATTATGGAAGAGTAGGAGTAGGATGGGATTTTGGAACTACAGACAGCACTAGATTAAGTAATTGGTTAGATCCTTCTAATACTGGACAGGAGACTTTAGGACAATTTCCTCCATTACAGGTTTTTGCAAACGACGCAAGTGTAGTAATAGAAAATGTGCCTGAAGAAGTATGTGAAGATAGCTTTGTTCCTACAGTGATCATAACAAATAGAGGTTCTTCTCCTATAACTAGTATAGACATAGTTTACTCTTATTCGAGAACAGGTCCATTTACGGTAATTGATTATGTTGGTAATATCCCTCAAGGATTAAGTGATACGGTAAATTTGCCTTCTAATCCGGTGACAGGAAGTGGTACCTTAACGGTACGATTAGAAAATCCAAATGGTGTTCCAGATCAAAATGGAATTGATAATTTAATTTCAGTTAATTTTCAACCTAATAATTCTCCGTCATTTGTTGCAAATAGTACCGTTTCATTCAATATATTAACTGATAATTTTCCAAATGAAACATCTTGGTCGGTAACAGATAGTTCAGGAGCGATTGTAGCTTCTGGAGCAAGAGGTTCACTACCTGCAACTGCAACTTCCTATAGTAGACCGTTTAATATCATACAAGGAGAATGTTATGAGTTTACTATAAATGATTCTGAAAATGATGGGATATGTTGTGGATTTGGTCAAGGTAATTATAATCTAACCACAGATACAGGATCGCAAATTATATCTTCTACTGGTAATTTTGGTGCCTCTCAAACCACAGCATTTAGAATCACAAGTACTGCGGGAATAGATGAAGAAATTAAGGATTTTATAAATATTTATCCTAACCCATCATCTGGAATTTTTAATGTACAATCAGAGATAAATGATGTTACTTATTCTATTTACGATCTAGCAGGGAAATTAATCGAATCTGGCAAATTTGATTCTAGAACCACTCAAATAGATATAAGTTCTGTTTCTAAAGGGCTTTACTTTTTGAATTTATCAAATGGTGATTTTGAAGTGGTTAAAAAGCTATTGAAAAAATAATAATTAAGAATAATACCTAACGCGTTGCAAGATCTTGTAATTTTGCAACGCGTTTTTATATACTATTTTGAAAGAAAAGAAGAAAGATATTAGAGCCCTAACAAAAGAACAATTAAGGGATTTTTTTGTGGAAAGTGGAGAAAAGGCCTTCAGAGGGAACCAGATATATGAATGGTTATGGAAGAAAGGTGCGCATTCATTTGATGCAATGACTAACCTGTCAAAGGAAACTCGTTCCTTTCTTGAAAATCATTTTACCATAAATCACATTTCGGTAGATGATATGCAAAGAAGTCAAGATGGAACTATTAAAAACGCTGTGAAATTACATGATGGGTTAACGGTAGAATCAGTTTTAATACCTACCAACACTAGAACAACTGCATGTGTGTCTTCTCAAGTAGGTTGTAGCTTAAATTGTGAGTTTTGTGCAACTGCTAGACTAAAGCGTATGAGGAACCTTCAGCCTGATGAAATTTATGATCAAGTTGTTGCTATAGATCAACAAAGTAAGTTGTATCACAATATACCTTTATCAAATATTGTTTTCATGGGAATGGGAGAGCCACTAATGAATTATAATAATGTTCTCAAATCTATTGAAAAAATTACAAGTGAAGATGGTTTAGGAATGTCACCTAAACGTATCACACTTTCTACAAGTGGAGTTCCTAAGATGATGAAGAAACTTGCTGATGATGGTCCTAAATTTAACCTCGCTTTATCATTACATAGCGCGATAGATGAAAAGCGTACTAAAATAATGCCTTTTAACGAGCAATTTCCATTGTCAGATATAAAGGAAGCTTTGAAATATTGGTACAAAAAGACTGGTACTAGAGTAACCTATGAATATGTAGTCTGGAAAGGAATTAATGATACACAGGAAGACGTACATGAGTTAATTAAGTTTTGTAAAGTAATTCCTTGTAAGGTTAATATAATTGAATATAATTCCATTGATGACAATCGTTTTGAACAGGCCAGTCCTGAAGCTATTGAGATGTATCAATACCAATTGGAGCGCAATCACATTGTTGTCAACGTAAGAAGAAGTAGAGGTAAAGATATAGATGCTGCTTGTGGACAGCTGGCAAACAAGCATTAAAAACAGTCTTATATGAATAGCTAAAGAAACACTGCAAATAGTTCCTTATTTTCTGTTTTACAATCATATTTTATATTAACTAATTGATAATCAGTTTTTTGATAAAAAAAATTGTAAACTCTGTTTTTAAACTTTAATAGTCCTCATAAGTTAAACATTTAACGTTTTAACAAATTTTTTTAGATACCTGTACTAATTTTGTTATTTTTACTATTAAATTTTTTTACAATGAAAAAAACTATACTTTTTTTAAGTGCTTTTGCACTTACCATTTCTGTTTCTGGTCAAGTACTAGAATCAGAAAATTTTAACGCACTTACTGTTGGAGATGTCGGTACCGTATTTGATGCATCTGCTCCAGGACAAGGTAATTTTCTGACTTTTGCTAACAACGGAACAGCTACAGCAAACGCGAGCACAAATGCTGGTAATTCTAATTTTCAAATAGCTTCTGCAGGACCAGGTAACAATGTGTTTAATCTTACTTCACCTAATGCTGTTGGTGGCGTTAGATTTATGTGGAAAGATGGTGGTCTAGGTACTCAATGGTCTTCTAGAACAGCTGGAAATGATGTCATAGAGATAGAGTATACATTTGACACAGGCGCAGCAACAACTAGTAGAGGTAACCTAGGTGTGCGTCTATATAGTGCAGCTGGAAATGCGATTATTGGATTTGGGTATAATACAGATACTAGAGTTTTAAGCGGTCTTGCATATTTAAATAACGGAGGAACACCAGGTACCTTCAATATAAACCTTGCCACTGGTGGATTGGTCTTAAACCAAAATACTTCGTACAGAATAGGTTGCTCTTATAACACAACAACTGGAGAGGTTTTGTGGAAAACAGATCCTGCAGTTGGAAGTAGTGGTCTAGGAGCGGCTTTTTGGATTCCAAATCAAACGCCAGATGAGTTAGATTTCGTAGCTTTTGCTAATGCAGCTAACCCTAGCGCAACTCCTCCAACGGTTGATAATACAAGTGCAGCTACAATCAGTTTTGAAGGCTATTCAGTAGAAGCAGTAGTTACTAGTGACCTACTTACCACTGGAGAGGAATCCTTAAATGACGTAACTGTAAACGTTTATCCTAATCCAGCAACAGATGTTTTAAATATCACAAGTAGTGCACAACAATTTACTTCTGTGAATATTGTAGATCTTAACGGTAGATTAGTAAAATCTTTTGAGGTTGAGTCTAATGTTGTAAACGCAAATATTCAAGACCTAAAATCTGGATTATATATAGTTAATATTTCAAATAACGAAACAACTATTTCTAGAAAGTTTATTAAAGAGTAATTTTAAGGACTTGATAAGATATTGAAAAGGCCATCTCAAACGAGATGGCCTTTTTTTTAACTCTAAATCTTAAGTTATAGCTTATAGTTTAAAATACTACTATGAGTATATTTGCATTAGATGAAAATAGCTGAGCAAATAAAGGAGCCTATCGCTCATGAAATGGAACTTTTTGAAAAGAAGTTTCATCTTTCTATGGCCTCTCGTATCGCATTACTTAATCGTATTACTCATTTTATTGTAAACCGTAAGGGTAAACAGATGCGTCCTATGTTTGTGTTTCTAGTAGCAAAAATGGTAGGCAATGGACTGGTGAATGAACGTACTTACCGTGGTGCATCTGTCATAGAACTTATTCATACCGCTACTCTTGTACATGATGATGTGGTAGATGATAGTTTAAAAAGAAGAGGTTTCTTTTCTGTAAATGCCTTATGGAAAAATAAAATAGCTGTTCTAGTAGGTGATTATTTACTGTCTAAAGGTTTACTTCTTAGTATAGATAATAAGGACTTTGATTTGTTACAAATCATTAGTGTTGCAGTACGTGAAATGAGTGAAGGAGAGTTGCTTCAAATTGAAAAAGCAAGACGTCTCGATATTACAGAAGATGTTTATTACGACATCATACGCAAGAAAACAGCTACTTTAATCGCTGCCTGCTGTAGTTTAGGGGCATGCTCTGTAGATCCAGAAGGTAAAGATGTAGAGAAAATGCGCAAATTTGGTGAACTTATAGGCGTTGCTTTTCAAATTAAGGATGACCTTTTTGATTATGGTAACCAGCGCATAGGTAAGCCTACCGGTATAGACATTAAGGAACAAAAAATGACTTTACCACTTATTCATAGCTTGAATACGGCGACTCCTAAGGATAAAAAGTGGTTGATTAATTCGGTCAAAAAACACAACCGCGATAAAAAACGAGTTAGAGAGGTTATTGATTATGTAAAAAATAATGGTGGTTTGGATTATGCGATAAAAGCTATGTACCAATACAAACATGAAGCCTTAGAAATCTTGAATACCTATCCAGAATCTGAGTATAAAGATTCTTTATTAATGATGGTTGATTATGTGATTGATCGTAAAAAGTAAAGCTCTTCTAATTTACTTCAAATGATCGACTCATTTTGTGATAGTTACGCTTTCGCGAAAGCGGATTTATTATCAAACATCTTATCATAACCTACTGCTCTAATAATCAATAAAAAACTACCTTTGCAAACGCAAAAAATGCCATCATGAGTATAGTAGCAATTGTAGGAAGACCTAATGTAGGGAAGTCCACTCTTTTTAATCGTATGATTCAAAGAAGAGAGGCGATCACTGATTCTGTAAGTGGAGTAACTAGAGACAGACATTATGGAAAAAGTGACTGGAATGGAAGAGATTTCTCTCTTATCGATACCGGTGGTTATGTAATAGGAAGTGATGATGTTTTTGAAACAGAAATAGATCATCAAGTAGAACTGGCTATTGATGAGGCAGACGCTATTCTATTTATGGTAAATGCAGAAGAAGGAATTACTCCTATGGATGAGGATGTTGCAAAATTATTGCGCAAGGTTACCAAGCCTGTTTTTCTAGTGGTAAATAAGGTTGATAATAACCAGCGCGAGCAGGATGCCTATGAATTTTATAATCTAGGTTTAGGTGAGTATTATTCTATTTCTAGTATGAATGGTAGCGGTACGGGAGATTTATTAGATGATGTAGTAAAGGTATTGCCAGAAACGGTAGAAGAAGAAAAGGATGATTTACCTCGATTTGCAGTAGTAGGAAGACCTAATGCAGGTAAGAGTTCTTTCATTAATGCTTTAATAGGAGAAGAAAGATATATTGTTACCGATATTGCAGGAACCACTCGCGATTCTATTGATACTAAGTACAATCGTTTTGGATTTGAATTTAACCTGGTAGATACAGCTGGGATTAGAAGAAAGAAAAAAGTACGTGAAGATTTAGAGTTTTATAGTGTCATGCGCAGCGTAAGAGCTATCGAACATGCAGATGTTTGTATCTTGATGTTAGACGCGACTAGAGGTTTTGACGGTCAGGTTCAAAATATATTTTGGCTTGCAGAACGTAATCGCAAAGGAATAGTGGTTTTAGTTAATAAATGGGACCTTGTGGATAAGGAAACCAATACTGCTAAAGAATTTGAGGCACAGATTAGAAAAGAAATGGAGCCATTTACTGATGTGCCTATTGTATTTATTTCTGTATTAAATAAACAACGTATTCACAAAGCCATTGAAACGGCGGTAGAGGTTTATAATAATCGTTCTAAAAAGATAAAAACCAGTCAATTGAATGAAGTATTACTTCCATTAATTGAAAAATATCCACCACCATCTTTGAAAGGTAAGTTTGTTAAGATTAAATTTATTACTCAGTTACCTACACCTCAACCACAGTTTGCTTTTTTCTGCAATTTACCGCAATACGTGAGAGATGCTTACAAAAGATATTTAGAGAACCAGTTGAGAAAGCACTTTGATTTTCATGGTGTCCCGATTAGTGTTTACATGAGAAAAAAATAATATTTAATCTAATTTTTTTTAAAGCATCCTTTTTAGGATGCTTTTTGTTTAGAAGCATTTTATATAGGCAACCGTTAACTTAAATTATCTTAATATAATTGTGGTAATAAAATTTTCCCGATAACATTGCGTTTATCTTAGGTTAATTAAAGCCAACTGATTAAAACCAGCCTCTATGCGTTTATTTCTCGCTACTATTTTTATAATGGCATTTTCCTGTACGTTACAAGCCCAGCAGTTTAGTATCAAAGGAATCGTACAAGACTCCATCACAAATGAGAAACTCTTAAGTGCTACTATTTATATGGAAAGCGTTAAAGATTCTACTCTTATAGCATATTCTATCACTGATGCAGAAGGTATTTTTAATCTAACAGGAAATACAGGCTATGAAAAAGTCTCCTTCATCGCTTCTTTTCAGGGGTATAAAAACTATACTAAAACTTTTAACCTGAATAATGGAAGAGATATTGATTTAGGTGTCATAAGCCTAAGTAGTGATATAGAATCTCTTAATAGTATAGTGGTTAAAGCTCGTAAAGCACCTATAACTGTTAAAAAAGACACCCTTGAATTTAATGCAAAATCGTTTAATACTAAAGCAGATGCAACTTTAGAAGATGTCATGAAAGAATTGCCTGGTGTTAAGGTGGATAAAGATGGGAAGATTACAGTAAATGGAAAGGAAGTTTCAAAAATTTTAGTGAATGGCAAAGAGTTCTTTGGCGATGATCCACAAATAGCGTTGAAAAACTTACCCAAGGAAATTATTGATAAAATTCAAGTTACAGAATCAAAGACTGATGCCCAAAAAGCTACTGGAGAGGCTGGTGATGCAAACGCGAGTGAAATAAATATTACCATAGATGAAGATAAAAATAAGGGATGGTTCTCTAGACTAACTGCTGGTGCAGGTACTGATGATCGTTATTCTACTAGTGGAATTGTAAATTACTTTAATAACGATTTTAAATTAAGTGTTTTAGGCAGCAGCAACAACATTAATAGTCCAGGATTTTCTTTTGACGAAATTTATGACGCGATGGGAAGTAGCGCTTATTCTATTTCTAGAAGTAGTAATGGAAGTTTTGGAATCAATGGACAAAATTTTGGAGGTAGCGGCGGTATTACTTCTAGCGATAGTGCTGGATTAAATATGTCTAATGATTGGGGTAATACTGTAAGTGCATCATTAAATTATTTTTATGGTGGTAACGATACAGAGTCTGCTTCTGATAGTCGCAGAGAAACCTTCCTTCCCGATAGAACATTTGTCACTGAAAGCTCTAATCGAGGCAATAGAAATGGTGACAGCCACAGAATAAGTGGACGCATAGAAGTAAAGCCAGATACACTAACATCCTTTAATGTTAGACCTAATATAAATCTGTCTAGTAACTTCAGTAACAACACCAGTGCTTCCACTTCAAGCAATGATAGTGGAGATATTATCAATGACGTGAGTACTTCTTCCGTTTCAGATTCAGATAATCAATCCCTAGCTGCAAATTTTTATTTTTCTAGAAGAACTCAAGAAAAAGGAACTTATTTTGGATTCTATGGAAATGTAAATAGAAATAAAAATGATTCTCAAAGTGACTTTAATAGTACACGTATCACTTTTGATGATATAGGAAACCCAGAAACTCCGGTAATTCAGGATCAACTGATTAATAACAACACAGAAAGAAACAGCCTTTCTTTTACTCCTTATCTTAATAAAAAGTTGACAGACGCATTAGGCTTATCAGTTAATTATAATGTAGAGTCTGGTAATGAAGAAAATACGAGAAGTATATTTGATCGTGATGGGTCTGGAAACTTAGTATTTAATAATACGCTTAGTAATGATTATGAAGTAAAAAACACACAACAAAGACCTAGCCTAGGTTTGCGATATAATAAAGGTGATTTAAGGCTTGATGTGAGTGCAGGGATTATACATCAAACCTTAGAAAGTGAAGATGTGTTGCTTAATACAAGTTTTGATAAAGAATTTACGGATCCTTATTTAAGAGCTTATATCAACTATAAGTTCGGAAAATTTGGTAGAATGTATATCAACTATAGCAATAGTATTAATATACCTAGTGTACGACAATTGCAGCCTGTGGAAGATAGAACAAATCCTCAAAACATAATTATAGGAAATCCTGATCTGGATGCTAGTCAAAGGCACAATGTTTACTTTAATCTTAGTAAGTACGATTGGGAACAAGGATCTGGATTTTATTCTGGTGGTGGTTTTACATATACAGATAATAGTGTTGCGGCAATCACGACTACAGACGATGATTTGATAAGAACAACTACATACACAAATATCGATGGAGAGTACAATGGTTATCTATACACCAGTTATTCAAAAACATGGAAGAAGGATGATCGATCTATAGGATTTGATTTTGGGATAGATGGAAATATTTCTTTGAACAAAGGTTTTACAAATGAAGTAGCTTTTCAGTCAGAAAGCTACAGTTTTACACCAGAGCTTACTTTTGAATATTCTTTACAAGATTACATTGATGTAGAATTAGAATATGCGATTAGTGCAAATAGAACACAATTTGATATTGAAAGTATAACAGATCAAGAATTTGTTAATCATAGAGCAGCGATTGATATAACAACATCATGGCCAGAGCATGTTATTTTAGGAATAAGAGGTGAGTACAACAAATTCGGTAATATAACTGGTGATTTTGATGACGATTCTTTTGTGTTAATAGGTAGTTTAGGATATAAATTCCTTAAAGATAAAGCTACAGTAAAACTTAAGGCTTATGATATTTTAAATCAAATTATTGATACCAGACGTTCTATTACACAAGATTTTGTCGCAGACACGAGTAGCCTGGTATTACAACAATACTTTATGCTTAGTTTTACCTACAAATTATCAAAATTTGGCGGAAAAGATCCTAATGATAATGATAACGGTTTTTAATTTATTTAATTAGAAAGTCATCTTTATTAAGTCCGCTTTCGCGAAAGCGGAACTATAAAACATCTCATCTATACTTCAACTAGAACTGCCTTATATTAAACTTTTTCAACGATAAGGTTATACTTCCCTTTCTATAGTAAATAGTTCCTAGATATATCACCCTAAGAGCTGATGTGATTAAAATGTGATTAATTTCAATGTTCTTTGAAAAAAGTCAAAAAGCTGATCATGAAATATATAGGGTTTTTCAATGCTGGTGATAGTACATCTATCTATTTTTAATGAGGATAAAGAATACGTTAAAGATTTTGATAATAGTATTTTAATTAGTGAAGGATGGATGGTCGATGGACAGAAAAATGTTTACTGGAAGTTTTACATCGATGGCAGTGTTTATTCACAAGGTCATTTTAAAAATGATAAAAAAGACGGATACTGGTATTTCTATGATGCAGATCAATTAAAAAGTGAGGGCTATTTCAAGAATAATCTGAAACAAAGTTGGTGTACTTTTCATAACTACAACTCTTATAGAATGGTGAAAAGACAATATGAAAATGATAAAATTTCTGGATATGTTTTGTATTATAAGCGTTCCAGTCTTTCTAAAGTGACAGAGTATAAGGCAAATAGTAAAGTGGGTGAATGGACTAGTTATGGGAGATTTAAAACGGCACATCCAGGTTTTTCATTAAATAATATAAGGTAATAATGTACTCGATTCATGTAAACATGCCAGCGATAATTCTTAAATTGCTCCACTTTTCAAAATCTCTATTCTGATTCATATTCCCACCATAAGAGTTATCATTCCTGCCTATAATGAGGCAGATTCAATACCGCTAGTCATAAGAGATATTCCTTCTTTAGTAAAAGAAATAATTGTGTGTAGTAATAACTCTACAGATGCAACTGTAAGAAATGCTAGAAACGCAGGTGCAACCGTTGTAGAAGAATCTATTCCAGGATATGGAAATGCCTGTCTTAAAGCAATGCGGTACGTGGCAAGTTTAAATGATTCTACAGATATTATCGTATTCCTAGATGGTGATTATAGCGATTATCCAGAACAACTTACAGAATTAGTGTCACCTATAATTAAAGATGATTTTGATTTTGTTGTAGGAGCAAGAGTAAAAAAGCTTAGAGAGTCAGGCTCTATGACTGTACCACAGGTTTTCGGCAACTGGTTAGCTACGTCTTTAATGAGACTTTTTTTTAATTCTCGATTCACAGATTTAGGTCCTTTTAGAGCAATTAAATACGACAAACTTTTAGAGTTAGAAATGATGGATCGTACATATGGCTGGACAGTAGAAATGCAACTTAAAGTCCTTAAAAAAGGATATAAATACAAGGAAATTCCTATGAAATATAGGAATAGAATTGGTGTTTCAAAAGTCTCAGGTACAATTAAAGGTGCTATCTTTGCAGGTGTTAAAATTTTAACATGGATATTCAAATACGGTTTTAAGAAATGACTTTAGTGTGGATTTGCATAGTGGTTTACTCCATATCGCTTATATTAATATTGTTCTATGCATTTGCGCAGCTCAATCTATTATTCAATTACATTAAGGCCCAAAAAGCTGTAGATGACTCTCCATTATTAGATCTTGACAATTTAAATGAAGTTCCTTATGTGACTATTCAACTGCCTGTTTTTAATGAGGCTTATGTGATGGATAGATTACTAGATAATATTATCCTGTTAGATTATCCTAGAGAAAAATTAGAAATTCAAGTGCTAGACGATTCTACAGACGAAACTGTAGAAACTACCGCTGCTCATGTAAAAAGACTTGCAGCAAAAGGACTAGATATTTTACATATCACAAGAACTGATCGCAGTGGATACAAGGCTGGTGCTTTAAAAGAAGGTCTGAAAATTGCCAAAGGCGATTTGATAGCCATCTTTGATGCTGATTTTTTACCACATGCTGACTGGTTGTATAAAACCATACCTTACTTCAAAGATCCTGAAATAGGAGTAGTGCAAACCAGATGGGCACATCTTAATCGTGATCATTCTATTCTGACTCAAATACAAGCGTTTGCTTTAGATGCACATTTTACGTTAGAACAAGTAGGTCGCAATTCTAAAGGACATTTTATTAATTTTAATGGTACTGCAGGAGTATGGCGTAAAGAAACTATATACGACGCAGGAAACTGGGAAGGTGATACCTTAACAGAAGATCTAGATTTAAGTTACAGAGCTCAATTAAAAAACTGGAAGTTTAAATACTTAGAGCACGTTACCACACCGGCAGAGCTTCCTATAATTATTAGTGCGGCACGTTCACAACAATTTAGATGGAATAAAGGTGGAGCAGAGAATTTTAGAAAAATGTTCAAAAGAGTTATATCGTCTGATATGTCTTTTAAGTCAAAACTTCATGGAGTTTTACATTTATTAAATAGTACCATGTTCCTTAATGTTTTAGTAGTAGGTGTTCTTAGTATTCCTATGTTATATATTAAAAACACGTACGCTCATTTGCATGATTATTTTTATGTCATGAGCTTCTTTGTGGTTAGTTCTATTATATTTTTTCTCTGTTATTGGTACATGTATAAAAAAACTTATGGCAGTGGTTTTAAGAACTTTATATCTTACATAGGCATGTTTTTCACATTTTTTTCTATAGCCATGGGATTTTCTTTTCATAACTCGATTGCAGTCTTAGAAGGTCATGCAGGAAAACGAAGTGAATTTGTTAGAACTCCTAAGTTTAATCTGAAGGCAGTAGGTGGCAACTGGAAAGCAAATAAATATTTACTCAAGAAAATAAGTCCGCATGTAATTATTGAAGGAATCTTGATGCTTTACTTTGCATTTGGTATGTACAGTGCTTTTATTGTAGGTGATCAAGGTGGTGATTTTGGACTTTTCCCTTTTCACTTAATGTTATTTATAGGTTTTGGATTTGTCTTTTTGCGTAGTATTACAGAAAAGCAATAATGAAAAATAAGCTAGGTAATATTTTAGGTATTATCAGTTTAATAAGCATTGTATTATATGCTGTTTTTTTCTCGCTTCCGCGGAAGCAATTTTCAGAAACACTTCTCGTTTACAGTTTACTTTTCTTAGGCCTTTACTTTTTTTATAAATTTACCGTAAGTGCTTTTCAACAGAATTTTAGATTCTTTCCTTACAAATGGAGCACGCGATTTTTTGAATCGGATTCCTTGCTTTTTATTTTTATTGCAGGTCTATCTTTTAGATTGACACTCTTAACTTACACTCCTAATCTTTCCCAGGATTTTTTCCGGTTTATCTGGGATGGCCATCAACTATTAAATGGATTTAATCCTTACTTATATTTACCTGATAATGTGATTAAAAATGATTTTTCACATATACCTAATGCAACTTTGTTACATGCAAATATGGGTGCGCTTTCCAGTAGTAACTATACTAATTATCCACCTTTTAATCAATTACTCTTTGCTATAGCAGCCTTTTTAGGTGGTAAAAGTATCACAGCGACTATCATATGGATGCGTATTCTTGTAATTGCGGCAGAGATAGGAATTTTTATCTACGGAATTAAATTACTCCAACTTTTAGGCAAACCACCATATTTGATATTACTTTATTTTTTAAATCCGTTTGTGATTATAGAGCTTACTGGTAATTTACATTTTGAAGGTGTTATGGCCTTTTTAATGTTATTGTCTGTTTACTTCTTACTAAAATCAAATTACATCAAAGGAGCTTTGTTTTTAGGATATGGTATTTTACTAAAGTTATTGCCAGTTATTGCGTTACCTCTTTTGATAAGAAGGCTGTGGTGTAGAAAAGCAATAGTATTTTATCTAGTAGTAAGTGTGGTTGTAATTTCAGGATTCTTACCTTTTTTTAGTGTAGAATTGATGGATAAGTATTCAAATTCTGTCGGACTTTGGTTTGGTAATTTTGAATTTAATGCGAGTGTTTATTATATCGTAAGAGCCATAGGTTACGAAATTACTGGATATAACATTATAGAAACCGCTGGTAAAGTATTACCTATAATTACATTTTTAATCATTATCAGTATTTCTCTTTTCCGCAAGAATGAATTGCCAGAGGTGCTGTTAACTAGTATTTTATTTTCATATTTTGTGTACTTAATACTTTCCACAACTGTACATCCTTGGTATCTTACTATTCCATTATTATTTTCTGTATTTACTAAATACCGTTTCATGTTGGTATGGAGTTGTACCGTTTTCTTAAGTTATTATACGTACTCAAATTCAGCATTTCAAGAGAATCCATGGTTAATAGGCGTTGAGTATTTAATAGTTTTAGGATACTTGCTTTTTGAAGTTTTCAAAAAGAACAATTCGAGAGTATTATACGAGTGAAAACGTCAAAAGAATCAAAATACTATCATTAAGACTTTCGTTTTGGTAATAATTATTAGATTCTATTCTTTATAAAGGTTGATTATCTTTGAAAAATTAAACAACAATGAAACAAATCATCATATTTATATTGGTATAGATTTCTAGACTTTGTAGCTTGCGATTTTTACAAATATGGGCGATGATTTCAAGCGCCTAATTATGAATATGAAACGACTCATGAAGTTGATCTCAACTATCATGATCAGTCTATAGTCTGGGATTATGAAGAAGCCATTCAAGATGTAAACAGCTTTGTGAAACAACAATGGACTACAAATGATATCGATGTGCGTATGCCAGAGGAGAATGATTTAGAAACCAATCAAGCGGTAAATATTTATTCAAAAAAGCTAGCTAAAATCAATTATTTAGAAAAGAAGTTGATTCAGTCTGCTCAAATGAAAAAGGAAGGAGCTACTAATGATCAAATAAAAGCCAAGGAAAACAATACTACGATTCCTGACCAAAAGGATTCATTACAAACCGTGCCGGCACTGCTAGAATTGTATAAAAATCAAATTAGCATAAGTAAAAATATAGGTTCAAAAAGTGCATTGATATATGAAATTCGCAAGGTTATGCTATTCCTTTAGATGGTGTTTTTGCTCAAATTACAAGCACAGCACTTGCTGACTTTGAATCAAAAAACAATCTTTATCCTGATGGTAAAATAGATATTCTCTCTTTTAATGCTTTGATGAGGCGATAAAAATATCGTTGTAAAATTAGTAGCATCCTTGATTATATCTTAAGATATAATTTTTCACATCATCTTTTTTAAACCTACGTTGATCTCTTATTTCTTTTACTAATTCTAGGCAGTCTGGCATTAATTTATGTGCTTCTTTTTGTAAAAATCGAGCTTGAGACTTAGTGGATTTTAGAAGGGTGCCCTCTAAGGTTACATACAAATATCTAGAACTGGAAAAAGTATACTTATCTGACGCTGTTCCTGATCCGCCTATAAAGGGATTAGGATTTGGTGTAAACTCTTTTTTAGTAGCTTTAAATTGGTATCCATAGTACGATAAATCACCTTTGATAATTTCGTGTGCAAAGTACCATTTATCCTTACCCTTACTTTTTAAATTGATAGGTACAATTATAAAACGCTCCTCTTGATGAACATATTCCCCATCTTCCTTGAACTCTTCACTAATAAGTAAATCAACAATTATATAGTCGATTTCTTCTGGCATAATGATTTTTTTTGGTAAATCGCTTGCAACTTCAAGCGCTATGGGTCGATTTGCTCCGTTGGGAATTTTTGCTAGTCCATAGACTTCTTCTCCAGTTATTAACCCTATTGCAATTTGAGTCTCATAGATCTGAGAATAGCTATTCATAGCGATAATCATAAACAAGAATAGACAAATATTTTTCATGTAGATATGGTCAATTTATAAATGCTAAATTACAAATTTCACTTTCTTTTTACCTCATATAAATCAGTTCTACGATCTTTTAAATTTTTTACAGCTCCATGATTATGAAGTTCCTTTAAAAGGTCCAAATTCACATCTGCAACAAGGATCATTTCTGTATTTGCTGTGGCTTCTGCTTTGATACCATTAGATGGAAAAGCAAAATCACATGGTGTAAAAACCGCACTTTGTGCATAAGAAATATCCATGTTTTCTACTGCGGGCAAATTACCAACACTACCAGCTATTGCCACGTAACATTCGTTTTCTACGGCACGTGCTTGACAGCATAGTTTTACTCGTGCAAATGCATTTTGAGTATCTGTTAAAAATGGAACAAAAAGCATTTGCATACCATCTTTTGCCATAATGCGACTCAATTCTGGGAACTCGCTGTCGTAACAAATTAAGATTCCTATTTTGCCACAATCGGTATCAAAAGTTTGTATGTTTTTACCACCTTGCAATCCCCATACTTTTTGCTCGTCTGGTGTTACGTGAATTTTTTCGTATCGCTCTATAGTTCCATCACGGCGACATAAATTCCCTATGTTATACAATTGTCCATCAATTATTTCAGGCATAGAACCTGTGATAATGTTAATGTTGTATTTGATGGAAAGTTCAGAAAATCGCTCTCTGATCATTACTGTGTATTTTGCTAATTCACGTATAGCCTGACTCACGCTAGAATCGTTATAAGCTGCCATAAGTGGAGCGTTAAAATACTCAGGGAATAAAGCAAAATCTGCTCTATAAGCCGCGAGACTATCAACAAAGTATTCTACTTGTTGCATCAGTTCTTCAAAACCAGCATATGGACGCATTTGCCATTGTACTATGCCTAATCGTACCGTACTTTTAAGCGCAACGGTCTCAGTAATTGGTTTTGTATAATAAATATTATCCCATTCTAATAAAACAGCAAACTCCATGGATGCAGCATCACCATCTAGATAATTTTTAAGAACTCTAGAAACGTGAAAATCATTTGACAACTGAAAATTGAGAACAGAATCTGTAATTTCTTTATTACGCACTTTTTCAATATACTCCTTAGGCGTCATTTCACTCGCGTGATTATGGTAATTAGGAATTCTACCACCAAATGCGATTCCTCTCAAATTCAAATTCTCACACAATTCCTTACGATAATCATATAAACGGCGGCCCAATCGCATACCGCGGTATTGAGGTTTAATAAAGACTTCAATCCCATAAAGTACGTCGCCATCATCATCATGAGTAGTGAATTTATAGTTACCAGTTACTTGCTCATAAGTATATTGACCGCTGAAATCTTCATACTTCACAACAATTGTTAAAGCACAAGCAACTATTTCCTCATTTACTTTAAGCACAACTTGTCCTTCTGGAAATTTGTCTATTAACGTTTTTATCTGATCCTTTTTCCAGTAAGAATCTGGTAAATTAGAATAAGAGTCGATCATGGCATGTTTCAATTCTTCATAATCTTTAAGTTGTAAAAACTCAAGATTCAAATTGTCAATTTTATTCATATTCATATCGCTCATAATACGGTTACTTTTTTATTAATATAAACAGATACATTCTTGAACCTGTTTTAATATTGTTAATTTACAAAATAGAAAAACCTGTAAACCGCTATTTGTCCAGCAACTTACAGGTTTGTTTTGTGTTCCGCTTTCGCGAAAGCGGAATCATTCCCTCTTTCTTCCTATCTAACCACAGTTTTCATTATAAAGCTCCACAATTTCTTTTAGATCAGATTTTTTTAATTCTTTTGCTTCTACTTTAGTCACTACACTTGGACAACTTTTGAAATATTCAGCAGCTCTTTTTTTGAATGCTTTAGAAAGGCTTACCTGATTAATTAAGGTTGCTTGTTCATTATTTTTCTGAACGTAAAATTCATTATGACTCATCCAGAAGTTATGATACATAGGTATGTTAGTACCTGCTTGTGACATAGGGCCTATGGATCCTTGTGCATTCACACTTCTTCCATACAAGGAAACAGTCCCGATTACTATTTCTTCCATAAAGCATGCTACGTCTTTTTTTCTTTTCTTTTTATATACCACGGGAACATATTTAGCAATTCTAGTTTTTTCTACTCTCTTGCCGTCTATTTTCTCTTTATAAGTTATATTAAATGAAATCTCTTTAACATTTTTTATATCATGCTTGGTCTTTTTTCCACCTTTCTCTTTT
The DNA here is from genome assembly GCF_965657255.1 of Nonlabens sp. Classification (NCBI taxonomy): domain Bacteria; kingdom Pseudomonadati; phylum Bacteroidota; class Flavobacteriia; order Flavobacteriales; family Flavobacteriaceae; genus Nonlabens; species Nonlabens sp. The sequence goes on along the minus strand of NZ_CBFHNM010000007.1, from coordinate 131,015 downwards.
CTAAACTTTACGCGTTCTTTGAATTTGACTAAAGATCCAATGCCCTTATTTTGCATAGGAATTTGCGCTTCTCCTGTTAAAACGGTTCCGTTTTTTAAAGTAACTACTGCATCGGTCCAAGTATATTGACTGTAACCCATTGTAGCGATGAATAAAACGATAAAGAATAATTTAATGTTCATAAGTATATTTATTAATTCGCTTTCGCGAAAGCGAATTTTCAATGATTTTTAATCGCAACCATTGTTATATCTCACAAAATACTCTAGTACATCATCATCGCTAAATCTCTTTTGTTTTGATAACTCGTTAAGTAATTTTGGACAGTCACTCATAAGATTGGGTGCTTGCTTTTTTAAATGGTAAGCATGTTTTACCAAAAACTTGAGAGGTTCTACTCCTTCTTTAAAAATGTATAGGACGATAAACTCGCCATCTGCAATCCCATAATTCTCATATTCATGACTGCGGTAGACCGTAATTTTACCTTTGGTAATCTCTTCTACTAAACGCTTGTCTTCTGACTCTGGATCGTCCTGATAAAAGACAAATTTTCTTTTTAGGTTTCTTTTTTCTTTTCTGCCTTTAATTTTCAGACTTTCGCTCGTATAAAAAATTACAGAATCTACTTCTTCGTTGGTGATTTTAATTACTTCTTTAGTTTCCCTATTCTTAAGCCTCATGTACACAGACCAGATTCCTGCTCTTACAGGGATTTTAGACTTGGTTGTCATTACCATCTTTTCTCCAGACTTTTGATAAATGATCGCCTTAGAGTTTTTAGGTATTTGGCCGTTTAGTGAAAAGCTAAAGAGTATTAGAAAACAAAGTAGAATTCTCATCAAGTTTACATTTCTAATAAATAGGCAAAAACCAATGGAGCAACAATCGTCGCATCGCTTTCTATAATGAATTTAGGAGTGTCTTTGTCTAATTTTCCCCAAGTGATTTTTTCATTAGGAACAGCTCCAGAATAACTTCCATAACTAGTAGTCGAATCAGATATCTGGCAGAAATAACTCCAGAATGGCGTGTCTGTACGTTCCATATCTTGATATAACATAGGCACTACACAAATAGGGAAATCACCAGCAATTCCACCACCTATCTGGAAAAAGCCTACGCCATTTTTACTGTTTTCTGTGTACCAATCGGCTAGAAAGCCCATATACTCGATACCACTTTTAACGGTACTTGCTTTAAGCTCACCTTTCATTACATAACTAGCAAAAATATTTCCCATCGTACTGTCTTCCCATCCAGGACATACAATAGGTAAATTTGCTTTTGCAGCTGCATACATCCATGAATTTTCAATTGGGATTTCATAATGCTGTTCTAAAACACCGCTCAATAATAACTTGTACATGTATTCGTGAGGAAAATAACGTTCACCTTTAGCCTCTGCATCTTTCCATATTTTTACAATATGCTCTTGTATACGTCTAAAAGCTTCTTCTTCTGGAATACAGGTGTCTGTAACTCTATTTAACCCTTGCTCTAATAAATCCCATTCGTCTTGAGCCGTAAGATCACGATATTCAGGAATTCTTTTATAATGGCTGTGAGCAACAAGATTCATCACATCTTCTTCAAGATTTGCTCCTGTACAGGAAATGAATTGCACTTTGTCCTTGCGTATCATCTCGCCAAAGATCTTTCCGATCTCTGCAGTACTCATTGCACCAGCAAGTGAAACAAGCATTTTAGATCCTTGGTTGAGTTGTGCTTCATAACCCTTTGCAGCGTCTACAAGTGCAGCACTGTTAAAGTGTAAAAAGTAATTTTCTATGAAATCTGTTATTGGTTTTCCCATGGTGTTTTTTATGTGAAGATTACTCTTCTTTATTTTTCATTTTTTTTAATCCCGCTTTTGCATAAGCGCTATTTGCTTCATATCCCTCTTCACCTTCTAAAGCGATATCTTTAAATTTATAGCTAAGCATTTTGTAATATAGTTTTGCAGCAAGAAAGTCAGAAGATTTTTCTGATGGATTAGGACAAAGTTCTACAATATCAAAACCTACCACGTTCTTCTCTGCAAATATCATTTTAAGAAAATCTAGCGTTTCATACCATAGCAAACCACCAGGTTCTGGTGTTCCAGTAGATGGACAGATCGATGGATCAAAGGCATCTAAATCTATAGTAATAAAGACATTTTCTGTAAGAATTTCTGTAGCTTTTTCTTGCCAGTAATCGTCCTCAATCATTTCATGTGCAAAGAAAATCTTTTCGTCATCGTTTATGCCTACTTCTATACTGTCCATGGAACGTATTCCTACTTGTACGAGGTTGGATTTTTGACTTGCTTCATAAACGGCACAAGCGTGATTGCAAGAACTGCCTTCATATTCCTTGCGCAAGTCTGCATGAGCATCGATTTGTAGCACGCTTAAATTTTCATACATTTCATTAAACGCTCTTATCGAACCTATAGAAATAGAGTGTTCACCTCCAAAAAGTGTCACAAATTTGTTCTTTTTGATGTACTTTTTTGTTATGGCATGCACGGCATCTACCATAGCTTCTGGAGAGCTATTTTCTGTTACAGCATCTGCTAGAAAAACACCATGGTGATACACCTCAGTATCTGTTTCAATGTCATATAACTCCATATTTGCACTAGCATCTAGAAAAGCCTGCGGACCTTTGTCTGCTCCTTTTTGCCACGTGCTAGTTCCATCATAAGGAACTGGAATTAATACAATAGAAGCACTGTCTAGTGCTGCATATTGATCTTCAATACCTGCGTAGTTTGAATTACTCATTATTTACTAATTAAGTTTTAGTTTAAGTTTAAATAGCGTGGCCTCATCTTCCGTCTTCTCCAGCGGAGAAGAAACCTCTGCGAGGCTTTTTATAATTTATTTCCAATTTAAGTTACTACATTTATCTAGCATAGCAACACCCATTCCATGAGCTCCGCTCGGTATCTTCAATTAAATTATCATTTAATTTCGATAGTCCTCGAGGGAAGGAGCTTTTCATCTTTCTAGTTCTAGTTCAAATTCGAGTTCATTAGTACCCTAAAATTGCTAGCATTTGTTCACTAGTTTGCTGCTCTTTAAAGATTTTGGTGGTTATTTTACCATCTTTATCTTTATCAATCAAGATGTGTTTTGGTGCAGGAATTAGGCAATGCTGTATACCGCCAAAACCACCGATGCTTTCTTGATAAGCGCCTGTATTAAAGAAACCTATATAAAGAGGTTTATCTTTATGGTATTTAGGTAAATAGATGGCGTTTACGTTTTGTTCACTATTATAGTAATCATCACTATCACAAGTTAAACCACCTAACAATACACGTTCATACTCTTCATTCCAGCGATTTAATGCTAGCATGATAAAACGTTTATTAATCGCCCACGAATCTGGTAGTGTCGTTATAAAAGAACTGTTGATCATGTTCCATTTTTCACGATCATTTTGTTGCTTTTGATACAAAACTTTGTAAATGGCGCCACCACTTTCTCCTACGGTAAAAGAACCAAACTCTGTAAAAAGATGAGGCACATCAACACCAGCTTCTTCACAAACTTGTTTGATTTGTGCTACGATTTCAGTGACCATATACTCATAATCAAAATCAAAAACTAATGAGTTTTTAATAGGAAATCCTCCACCTATATTTAAACTGTCTAGAGTTGGGCAAATCTTTTTGAGACTAACATAAACTTTAAGACATTTATGTAATTCGTTCCAGTAATAAGCATTATCACGTATACCAGTATTTATGAAAAAATGCAACATTTTAAGTTGAACTTGATCATTAGATTCAATTTGACTTTTATAAAAATTAAGAATATTCTTATAACCTATACCTAAACGACTGGTGTAGAATTCAAACTTAGGTTCTTCTTCACTCGCAATACGTATTCCTGCATTGAATTTCCTACTGGTTGCATCTGTAAGAAGCGTTAATTCTTCATAGTTATCTATTATAGGAATACAATTTTGCCCAGAGTCTATTAAATCTGCTATATTTTGAATGTATTGATCTCTTTTAAAACCATTACATATTACAAAGGTTTCGTTTTTAATCTTACCTTCTTTCTTTAGCTTATTAACGATATTGATATCAAAAGCACTAGACGTCTCGATATGAATATCACTTGATAAAGCCTCATCAAGAACATGCTTGAAATGAGAACTCTTTGTACAATAACAGTAATGGTATTTTGCTTTGTAGTTCGCTTTCGCGAAAGCTATTTCAAACCAACCTTTTGCACGATTGATATTATCTGATATTTTAGGCAGATAAGTGAATTTCAAAGGTGCGCCATACTCTTCTACAAGGGCCATCAGGTCAATATCGTGAAACTGAAGTTGCTGATCTTTTAACTCAAATTCTTCTGTTGGGAAGTAATAAGTCTGATCTATGAGATCAATGTATTTTGTATTCAATATGTAAACTAATAAAAAGTGTCAAAGCAATCTTTTGATTATTAAAGATATTAAAAGTAAACAAGTAAAGGTTAACTGCATGTTAAAATTAATTATTGCATCATCTTAAGGTTGATCACTTCTTGTTCTGTAAGTTTACGATAGTGTCCTCTAGGTAAATCTTTCTTGGTTAGACCTCCTAAAACAACTCTGTCTAAGACTTTAATCTCATATCCTACTACTTCAAACAGACGTTGAACAATATTGTCTTTACCACTATGTATTTCTATACCTATCTCGTTATTCTTACCATTCTCCACATAATTGATATCCTTAACTTCAATTACTTCGCCATCCACTAAAACGCCTTTACGTATTCTCATCAAATCCTCATGCTTGAAACTACGATCTAATGCTACTTGATAGATCTTGCGTAATTTTTGTTTAGGATTGTTTAGTTTATTCGTTAGTTCTAAATCGTTAGTGAATAGCATAATACCTAGCGATGCTCTCCCTAAACGCCCCACAAAATGTAGGCTGTTAGGACTTGCGTTGTGCATAAGATCTAGGACCGTTCTTGTAGAGCCTTCTCCTGTACGTGGCGAGTTGAATCCTTTAGGTTTATTAAGAATAAAGTATTCTTTCTTTGTAGGCTGGATAGGCCTGTCGTCAAAGCGTACTTCATCACCAGGCATCACTTGATAGCCCATCTCTATAACAGGCTTGCCATTTACGGTTACACTACCAGCTTTAATATAGATGTCTGCATCACGACGGCTGCAAAGTCCAGAGTTTGCAATATATTTATTTAATCTAGTACCAGATTTATCCGTTTTTCTTTTAGAAAAGCTTTCAGCTTTTTTGCGATCGATGTATTCTTTTTTAGTCACAGGTTTTCCAGAACGAGAGGTTCCTACTACCTGGTTCTTTCCACCACGAGTAGTTGGGCGCTCATTAGAATCGCTCTTGTGAGAAGAAGGTTTTCCTTTAGGATCAAAAGATCCAGCTTTACGTTTACCTTTATTTTTTGAAGCACCAGCGCTCTTACCATCACGGCGACCGCTTCCTTTATTTTTTGATCCTTCGTTACCTTTACTCATCGTGTTCAAATTTTTTGCAAAGATAGCTATTTAGTACTTTGAAATAGAAGTTTTTAAATAGAGTAATTGATTGCTTTTTTTATTTCTATTTTAGAATAAAATGACACTTTACTTTTTCTTCAAGGACCTGAAAATAGTGTAGTAAAAAATTACTTCAATGTTACATTCCTGTTCTTATAGCTTCTACAGGATCCAGTCTTGCAGCAATTATAGCAGGTGCAATTCCAGCAATAAGTCCTATGATAGCACTAACACTAGTTCCTAATATCACATTTGATGTAGAAAGAATAAACAGGAAATCGTCTGTAAGAGCATTTGCTACCATAGCTCCTATCCAGACAAAAAACAGACCGAAAAGCCCTCCAAACAGTGCTAAAATTATAGATTCAAATAAGAATTGTGAAAGAATAAAACGTCTTTTTGCACCTAGTGATTTTTGAATCCCTATCAAATTAGTACGTTCTTTCACACTCACAAACATAATATTTGCTATCCCAAAACCACCTACTAGCATTGAAAACCCAGAAATTACAACTCCTATTAAGGTTAATGTACCAAAAATCTGATCTAACAAATCGGTAAAACCTTTTAAAGGGTTGATAAAAAAGTTGGTAATTTCATCAGGTTTTAAACCTCTATAAGTTCTTAATTTTTGTTCAAATGTGGCAATAAATTCATCTTGATCAACTCCTTTTTTAGGCTTAAGGATAAGTGCAGCAACTTTACTTCGATTATTATCACCATAAATTTTACGCACAAAATTAACAGGAACGTACACACTGCCATCTTTTGATGGACCTATGGTTCCCTGACCTTGTTTTTCCATTACACCTATCACCGTAAATTTATTACCGTACAATCGTACTCGTTTACCTATCGGATTATTTTCGCCAAAAAGACTTGTTGCTATTTCACTACCTATAACCGCTACTGGACTACCGCTATTAGATTCTGATCCATTGAAAAAACGACCTTCCTCTAGTTTGATATTCTCAAGGTCATAAAAAGATTCAGTTCCAGGAATGATATTCACTCCAGTGGCTGTTTTGTCTTCAAATTTGATGTTTTCTGGCGAGCTAAAAATAGTATAAGTTATCGCATCTATATCGTCCATGCTACGCTCTAGCATTTGAAACTCGTCATAAGAAACGTTAGGAAACTTATCGTACTGATAAGGTTCTAATTCTGTCGGTCCAAATGATTTGTTCAATACATAAATAGTAGAAACGTCTAGAGAGCTAAGGCCATCTTGTACTTCATTTTCTAAAGAATCTATGGCAGCAAGAACACCTATAATCGCAAAAATACCTATGGTAATCCCTAGTAAAGAAAGAAAGGTGCGCAACAAATTAGTGCGCAATGCATTCACGGCAAAAAAGAAACTTTCTTTTAAAACTCTTAAATAAATGAGCATGAATTGACTTTGGATTTAATACAGGTTAAAAGTACGCTTTCTCATTGGACCATAAAGTGATACAAATGTTACAAAAATATTGATTTTTATTCCGCTTTCGCGAAAGCGGAATAACATCTATCCCTCTTAAACAATATTCCTATCTTATCTTTGCTATCTAAATACGGTATACCATTGGAAGATAATTTTAAACTTGGAACAGAAGTAGATTTGAAAGAATCACTCACTACAAAGTGGCAAGCGCCTTCAAATATTGCACTAGTAAAATACTGGGGAAAGCATGGTGTGCAATTACCAGCAAATCCATCCATAAGTTTTACATTGGATGCATGTCGCACGATTACCAGTGTTCATGCTAGAAAAGGGTCTCATGGTTTTAGCATCAGATATGAAGGTGTGGAAAAGCCAGAGTTTGCACCTAAGATCAAAGCGTATTTTGAACGTATTTCTAGTTACTGTCCATGGATCAATAACTATTATTTTGAAATAGATACGCAAAATACATTCCCACATAGTTCTGGTATTGCAAGTAGTGCGAGTAGCATGGCAGCTTTGAGTGCTTGTGTAATGGATTTTGAAAGTACACTTACTGGTAACGCTTTAGATTATCATAAAATGTCATTTCTTGCACGTTTAGGATCTGGAAGTGCCTGTCGCAGTCTTCAAGGTGAAGCTGTTTTATGGGGTGAACATAATGATACAGATGGAAGTTCTAACCTATACGGTATCGATCAAAGTGAGTTACTGCATCCTGTATTTCAACATTTTCAGGATACTATTTTATTAGTTGATAAAGGCGAGAAAGTAGTAAGTTCTACCGTAGGTCATGATTTAATGAATAATCATGCTTATGCAAGGGCTAGGTTTGAACAAGCGCATGAGAATCTAACAACATTAAAAAAAGCTCTAAAAGCTGGTGATCTTAAAACTTTTATTAAAATAACAGAGAGCGAGGCGCTTACACTTCATGCTATGATGATGACCTCGCATCCTTATTTTATTTTAATGAAACCTAACACGTTATCCATTATAGAAGAGATTTGGGCATTTAGAAAAAATACCGACGTGCCTGTTTGTTTTACTTTAGACGCTGGAGCAAACGTGCATATGTTATATCCTAGTGAACATAAAATGTCTGTCGATCAATTGATTCACAACAAATTGGCAAAATATTGTCAAAACTCTCATTATATTTGTGACCAAATAGGCACTGGAGCAAAAAAGTGCTAACTTAGTCATATGAAAGGACCATTATTTTATTCTAAGATTTTACTTTTTGGAGAATACGGTATCATAAAAGATTCCAAGGGTCTTTCTATACCCTATAATTTCTACAAAGGAGCTTTAAAAATAAGCGATAAGTTAACGGATACAGCCGCGCAGTCTAATAAAAATTTAGAACGTCTAGCTTCTCATATAGAGTCATTACAAACAAGTGATAAAGGTTTTCCTAAATTTGATATAGCAAGTTTAAGAAATGATGTAGATTCAGGAATGTATTTTGATTCTAGTATCCCACAAGGTTATGGAGTAGGAAGTAGTGGTGCACTGGTTGCTGCTATTTATGATAAGTATGCGATAGAAAAAATTACAGTTCTAGAAAATCTTACAAGAGAAAAATTATTGATCTTGAAAGACGTTTTTGGAAAAATAGAGAGCTTCTTCCATGGAAAAAGCTCTGGATTAGATCCTTTGAACTCCTATTTAAGTTTACCTATTTTAATCAATTCTCAAGAAGATATTGAACCGGCAGGAATACCATCGCAACTAGCGACAGGAAAAGGTGCTGTGTTTCTATTAGATTCTGGTATTGTGGGTGAAACAGCGCCTATGGTAAATATTTTCATGGAGAATATGAAGCAAGAAGGCTTTCGTTCTATGTTAAAAGACAAGTTTGTAAAATATACAGACATGTGTGTAGAGGATTTCTTGAGCGGCGATGTAAAAGGACTTTTTGGAAACGTAAAGAAACTTTCTCGTATCGTTTTAGATAACTTTAAACCTATGATTCCTGCTCAATTTCATGAATTGTGGAAGCAAGGACTTGATTCTGGTGATTACTACTTGAAACTTTGCGGTTCTGGCGGTGGTGGCTACATCTTAGGATTTACAGAAGACCTAGAAAAAGCAAAAAAGACACTTGAAGATTATAAACTAGAAGTTGTTTATTCTTTTTAAAGAAAATCATACATAAAATAAAAACGCTCAACTTTATGGTTGGGCGTTTTTTGTATGATACTATTGGCAAAAGAATCTTTAAGGTTTTAGAATAGGGTTTATTCCTTTTATATGTTCTTCTACATATCGCTGTATGCGTTTTTCACTTATTTTATCCATTCCCATGATGTTTTCAGATCTAAGAAAAGAGACCAAATCAATGGTTGTTAGATAATCGTTATACCGCTTTCGCGAAAGCGGAACATAACTATAATGCCATGGTTCATATTTAAATCCTGTGCGATTATCATTCATGGTGTAAACTAGTTCAAAGTCGTACGTTGTGCTGTGTTTCTCCATCCAGTCCTTAAGCTTGCAGAAGGGACCTGATCCATGAAATTTTGAAGGAACTAAAACGTCGCCGCTGTATGTTGCGTTTATATCAATAATGTCAATATCAGTACCCCAATGGTGTCTCGATGTTCCGGGAACAGTGCTGTATTCGACAATTTTATCAAAAATAGCATCTGGTTCTAATCCTTGAGCTGCGTATTTTTTATACTTGCGATTCCAGATTTGAGTCTGTCTAGTAAAACTGCGGTAACCAGAGACTACACTTATATGGATTCCTTCTTTTGCAGCAGCAATTTTCATTAATTCAAAAGCTGCTTGAGTTTCTTTTTCTAAAATGTTTTTTGGGTTAGGGCTTTGTCCAGTAAGTTCTTTTTGATCTATCTGACTGTTGCCATACAGTAGTACTATAAATAGGTATAGGAGTATTCTTATCATAATAATTTTATCATTTTATAGTGATCTCCTACAGAAGGAATTTCAAATATGTCACTTGCAATTTGATAACCCATTTTTTCATAAAAAGGTACCGCAAGTATACGCGCATTGAACCATAATGCTTTTATGAAACGTTCCTTAAGTAGTTTTTCTGCCCGTGTTATAAGCTTTTTCCCTACACCTTTTCCTTGGGCTGTTTCTAATACAGCCATACCTCTTAATTGATAACAATAATGAAGCTTAATATCTTCTATAGATTCTAGCTGGGTATCCTTATTCATTAAAAAGGTAGCCACTCCTACAACTTTCTCTTTTTCAAATGCGCCGAGATGAAAAGTAGTTCCTAATTCATCTCCTGCAAAATGACAATCTTTTAATGATCTTCCTTTTCTAAGAATTTTATGTCTTACCGGTAGCGTTTCTCTAGCAGTTATTGATTGGATTTCTATCATTTCTTCTTATTCAATAGGTTAAAATAAGTCCCTTTTTTTATACAATAATAACGTCCAGGCTCTCTACCTTCCCAAAGAAAGCGATGATCGAGGTGCATTCCTAATTTTTGAGCGACAACTTGAGATCCGTAATTAAGTTCATGTACTTGCGCTACTAATGCATCGATTTTATGGTATTCAAACGCATGTTTTACCACTGCTATTCCAGACTCGGTTGCATAACCTTTATTCCAATGTTTTTTCATGAATCTGTATCCTATGTCTACAAATCCATATTTCTGATGTTTTTTTAAACCGGACCAGCCTAAGAAAGCTTCGTCCTCTTTCCTTATAACTGCAAGTCTACCCATATTATATAATCTGAGCTGGGAATCTGGAAGTGTTATGTAATCAACAGCAAATTTTTTAGCGGCCTCTATATCTTTAAAAGGGACGTCGCCTGTATAACGCATGACTTCTTCATCGTTATTTAATTCAAATAAGTAAGGTGCGTCTTTTTCTTCAAACGGTCTTAAATACAATCGGTCTGTTTCTACATATAAACTCATATCCTTACATCGCTCCAGCTTTCATTTTTGTCAAATAAAACTTCTGCAAAAGGACATAATGGATCAATTTTACGATCATTTTCCTTTGCAAATTCATAACTTTTTGTGACTAACTGAGTTCCTAATCCTTTTCCTTCTTGATCTCTATTTACTTCTGTATGATCGATAGTCATTACATTTTCTTTTATCGAGTAGGTAAGTTCTGCAATCTTTTTGTCGGCTTCTTTCATGTAAAAAATACCTCTAGAGTCGTTTTCGTTGTGTTGGATGATCGTCATAATTTTTTATTACTTGTTAGTGGGATAGTTCTGCAAAATTGTAATCTGTTGGAACTTCAAATGGGTCGTTATCTTTTGTAAATACTCTTGCTGTATGTTTTCCTTTTAGCAATTCTTCTTTTCCTTTTACTCTTATAAAACTGCCTTCTCTCAATCCTACAACTGGCAAATTATTATAACAATGAAATTCTTTGATGCGTTCTTCTCGAGTTTCTCCCATATGGGTAGATGAAGGATCTGGATCTAAGTAATGTGCGTTAATATTGTAACCTATTGCTCCTGTTGTTTTAAAACTTGATGGCATTACTATAGGCATGTCATTTGTGTTTCTCATATTCAAACCACAGATATTACTTCCAGCACTGGTTCCTACATAAAAGATTCCTGTATAAATTTGTTTGCGCAACACATTCATTAAATCTAGATCATGAAGCATTTTAACAAGGACAAATGTGTTGCCGCCACCAGTAAAAATGGCTTCAGCATTTTGTATAGCTTCGGCAGGATTCTCATATTCATGGATTCCTTCTACCTCGATAATTGTATTTTTAAATGCAGTCTTTACTTTGTTTGTATAGGTATCATGAGAAATGCCTCCTGGTCTTGCATATGGAATGAAAAGTAAATTTTTTATTTGTTTTTCTTGAAATACTTCTAAAACTTCTGGAAGCAAATAAGATAGATAATCTGTTCCATGAATGGTAGACGTGCTTGCAATAATCATGTTTCTCATGCTCTATTCTTAGTAGGTTAAACATCGTTAAACTCTAACAATGATAGAATTAATTGTCCGTTATTTGTTAATAATAATCGGTTTTGACATTATTTTAAGTCAATTGATAATTTCCTCATTATGAAAAATATTTTAATAGTTCTGTTTTTAGTTGCCGGATGGGCTAATGCTCAAAAAGAACGTGTACAAATACAAGGAACACTTAATAGTGAAACAAATGAGCCACTACAAGGTGTTACTGTTTTTAATAATGCAGCTCTTGAGGGAACAGTAACAAATAAAGAAGGTAATTTCTTTATTTATGCTAGAGTAGGAGATAAACTAACTTTTCAAGCCGTGCAATTCGAGCCATTTTCTTTATCCGTTAATGAAAAGGTAATGAAGGATAAAAAGGTGTCTATCTCTCTTAGTGAAGCTGTCAATCAATTAGACGAGGTTGTAATTGATGATGATATGATGAAGATTAAGGTCAAAAAAATCACCTATGTCGATACTAAGGTTGATGAAGTAAGTGAGTTTAATAAAAATACGATTGCTGTTGATCGTATGGAGAACACGTTTTCTGACCGTGTACGGCAGCCAGAAGAATACCAGATAAGAAATGAAGCTTTTAATCAAAACATGCCACGATTTAATATGGCCAATATATTAGGAGGCCTTGCTATGATGGCATTAGGTGCTACTATTTCAGAGTTGACTTCTGGAGTTAATAACGTAATCGATGATGGACCTGATTCCCTAAAATCAGAATTTGACGTTTATATGCTTAAAAATAAATATAGTACTAATTATTTATTGGATTATTTAAAGATTCCTCAAGAGGATTTATTTGAGTTTCTATATTTTGCAAAAGATAAAGGTTTGAATGAATCTATGTTCGAACCAGAAAATGAATTGGACCTACTTCAATTTCTTTCAAATCAAGTAAATTTGTACAAAACAAAGAAGAATTATTCTAAAAAAACAGAAGATTTCTCTCCTTCTACTAAAGTAAAAAGCAATGAAAAATAATATCCTAAAAAACATCATTTTCAGTATAGTGACACTATTCGTTTTTAGCTCAATTTCTTGTGATAGCGATGACGACCCGCCTGTAGGACCTACCATAATACTGAATTCTTTTTGTTATGGACTAGATTCAGCTAACTCATTTGAAACTACCTCTGGATTTTATACTGACTTACAGGAGATTAGATCAGGTGTTTTCAAATCAAATATCTTTTTAACTGATGAGAATATTACAAACGGTACTAATGGTGAACTAGATGGAGTAGGCTCTTTAATAGAGCTTAATTTATATGGTAATCAAAATAACCTTTTACAAAGAGGAACTTATAGAATCGATAACTTAGAAGAAGTTGGGAATGCTGGAGTTTCGTATTTAATTGATTTTGACTCCACAAGCACTTCTAATCGTGGTATTATTTTAGTGTCTGGTTATGTTAGTGTAAGTAGCTATCAAGGCGGTGTTTTTGTAGAAATTGATGGAGAAGATTCAAATGGAGATCGATTTCATGGCATATTCTACGGTAGTTTTACGGCACTATAGTAGTTACATGTATTTTTACTCGTTTGGATTCAGTTTATTGTATTTTTATGGCATGAATATGGTTCTTAACTAATTATTCTAAAAATCATAAAAATGCTTAGACTTATAATAACTATTCTATTTCTAGCGGCTTGCGGCCTACTTTTAAATTCTTTTACAAGCATTAAAGAGGACGCACCTTATGCGTTTGATAGAGATGCTATAGAACTGTTACGCTTTCGCGAAAGCGAGAAAAATAATCTGCATAAATATTATATATCAGTATCTAATGCAACTTACAGCAAAAGAGCTAAAAGTATACAAATGGTTACTCGTTTTTTTATAGATGACCTAGAAGATGTTCTTAACGCAAGAATTCAAAATCCTATAGAATTAGGAGATGTGGCTACTATTCAAGATATTTATCCTCATTTGAAAAGTTACTTGGCTAAGAAATTAGAGGTTAAAATAAATGGTGTAGAGTCGGTCCCTGATTTTTTAGGGGCAGAATATGAAGGTGATCAAATAGTTCTTTACATAGAATTACCTTCAGAGAAAGTTCCTAATTCTGTTTCTATGAAGTTTACGGCTTTCTTAGAGCTTTTTGAAGAACAAAAAAATATGGTCCACATGAAGATAAATGGAAAACGTAGAACACTTTTGATGGACAAAAATAAAAGTAACGACAGTGTAAAGTTTTAGTTAAAAGCTTTAATACTTATCCATTATTGTTAATTTAGCAAAACTTAATATAAACTACACCCATGAAAGCTATTAAACTATTGTTTATCAGTATGATGCTTGTTTCTTATGGTTCTTTTGCACAGGAGAAAGAAGAGACTAAAGAAGAGCCTAAGGCTGAAGAACATTACAACATCAACAAATTCCGTCAATTATATCAGGAATTCTCTACACCTAACCAGTACCGCAGCGCTAGCGGTGCACCAGGTCCACAGTATTACCAGCAACGTGCTGATTATGAAATGGACATAAGGTTAGATGATGAAAACCATCACTTATATGGTTATGAAACAATAACCTATACCAACAATTCTCCAGATGTACTAGATTACCTATGGGTACAGTTGGATCAAAACATGCGAGCTAAGGATTCTAAAACACCGCTTATTGAAGGAGGCGGCGTACAGCCTTACATGCAACCAGCAGGTTTTGCAGGTGAATACTTAAGTGAGCCTTTTGATGGTGGTTTTAACATTAAAAAGGTATTAGATAAAAACGGTAACCCATTAAAATACATGATCAATCAAACGATGATGCGTGTTGAAATGCCTGAGAAATTAAAGCCAGGAAAAAGTTTTGAATTTGATATCGAGTGGGATTACAATATTAATGACCACGTAAACGGTCGCGGTCGTAGTGGATACGAGCAGTTTCCTGATGGTCACAGAGCTTATGTAATTGCTCAATTTTATCCTAGAATGGCAGTTTATAACGATGTAGAAGGATGGCAAAACAGCCAGTTCTGGGGTCGTGATGAATTTGCTTTACCATTCGGTACTTTTGAAGTGAACATAACTGTGCCAGAAGATCACTGGTTAGATGGAACAGGAAAATTAACAAACCGAAAGGATGTTTATTCAAAAACAGAATTAGCTCGTTATGAACAAGCACAAAAATCCTACGAGACGCCAGTTGTTATTAGAACACAGGCTGAAGCTGAAAAGCTTGCAATGATGCCAGGCGCAAAAGGAATGAAGACATGGAAATTGAAAGCAGATTATGTTCGTGATTTTGGATGGACATCTTCTCGTCGTTATATTTCTGATGCTATGGCTGTAAAAGTAGGTGGTAAAGATGTAATGGCAGTTTCTATTTATGCACCAGAAGGTAACCCATTATGGGAACAATGGTCTACTAAAGCTGTAGCGCAAACTTTAAAGTCTTACTCTAGAATGACTTTTGATTATCCTTATCACAAGGCTATTTCTGTACATGCAAAAAATCAAGGGATGGAATATCCTATGATATGTTGGAATTATGGACGTCCTGATGCAGATGGTAATTATTCTGACCGAGTTAAGTTTGGAATGATATCTGTAATTATTCATGAAGTAGGTCATAACTACTTTCCAATGATCGTAAACTCTGACGAGCGTCAGTGGACGTGGATGGACGAAGGTTTAACTACTTTTACTCAATACATTGCTGAACAAGATTTTGGAGAAACACATCCTGAAGCTATTGAAGGATTAGATGCTTATCCATCACGTCGTGGACCAGCTGCAAATATAGTTCCTTACATGGCTGGTGATCAAAAGTACATTGCGCCTATTATGAGTAAAGGTTTGAATACGTACCAGTTCGGTTCTAATGCATATGGTAAGCCAGCGACTGCATTAAATATTTTGAGAGAAACAGTAATGGGTCGTGATTTATTTGACTATGCTTTCCGCACTTATGCACAGAGATGGATGTTTAAGCACCCAACTCCAGAAGACTTTTTCCGTACTATGGAAGATGCAAGTGCGATGGATCTAGACTGGTTCTGGAGAGGCTGGTTCTACACAACTCAATTTAATGATATGGGAATAGAATCTGTAGATAAATATTTTGTTTCTAGTGAGAAAAACCAAGCCATGAAAGATTTAATGGCTGAAAGAAATATTCCAGAAGATAGAATTCCACCATTAGTTTACATGGTGAAAGAAGGTAGTGAAGATTTTAATGAAGACATGAAAGGTAAAGAACCAGCAGAGGTTGTTGGTGAGTTAAAAACTTTTATGATGGATAACTTTACTGCCGAAGAAAGAGCTAACATGAAGTCTCCTAAATATTTCTATGAAATTAAAGTAGTAAAGCCAGGTGGATTAGTAATGCCTATCATTATAGAGTATACCTATGCAGATGGAACTACAGAAACAGTTACACATCCAGCAGAAATCTGGAGATATAACGACAAGGAAATAGGTCTAAGTAAAGCATCTACAAAAGAGATTACTAAAATTGTAATTGATCCAAAGTTAGAAACAGCTGATATAGATACTTCAAATAATACATGGCCAGCTGCAGCTGAGGTAAGCAAGTTTGACCAAATGAAGAAGTAAACCACTTTTTCTTTAAGTAACTTAAAACCAGATTCACAATGAATCTGGTTTTTTTGTGTTTAATAACAAATATATTTGTTACATGAGACGATTTCAATTTTTATGGGTGATTACCTTCTTTTTTATTTCTTGTGATGATCCATCTTTAAATCAACAAGATATAGACGGTGATGGGTTTGTTGAACCTATTCTAGAATTGAAACAGTTGAGTACTATAGATATAGCTCAAAATGTTATGACTAACATTACAGAAGATATAAATATTCAATACAATCAACAAGAGCTAGTAAGGCAGATTTCCTTTAATGGAGTTTCTAATACGGTTTATACGTTCCAATATGCCGAAAACAATAGGTTAGAAGCCGCAGTTAAAACAGATGATTCAATCATCACTACCTATAACTTTACCTATATCAATGATACGGTATTTATTGAGTATGTTGATACTAATGGTGATGTCGTTGAAAAACAACTTTTTACTGACAATCAAAACAGAATCAATAGGGTAGTTACAACAATAACTGGATCTACAGGAAACACAGTTCAAACAGAAGATTTACGTTATAGATATACTGCAAACTTTAATGTGGATCGTATCGATAGTATCGACTCAAATGGTTTTAGTATTATCTCTTATTCTGAATTTACGTATGAGTTCAATAACAATCCATTTAGGGACATGAATGATGTATTAAGGCTGCTTGTCTTTCCAGAGTTTGTTCCATACACTAGATACTTACCTAAAAGTAGAAATGATTTTGCTGCAACTGCGAGTGGTTTTGATCTAGAACGTTCGTTTAATTATACGTATACATTGCGAGATGATGAGTTTCCTAGTCTACGAGATGTAACAAAAACAGAAGGCGGAACAACTACAACCTCTTTTGAGTTTTTTAATTATCTGTAGGTTACAAATTGTAATTAAATTTAGTCCTATCGTATATTTGCATCATGAAAATGATACCATTATTTATCAGTACACCAGAGCTTATGATAGTAGGCCTTGTAGTGATATTGGTCTTTGGCTCTGATAAATTACCAGAGATTGCTCGTGGTCTTGGTAAGGCTATGAAAACAGTTCGTAATGCTACTGATGATATCAAGAATGAAATAACTAAAAGTGCAGACGAACACGGTTTTACTAAAGATGTAAAAGAAATCACCAGTAAAATTGAAGAAGTAAAAGATCAGATAGAAGAGTCTGGATCTGTTAAACGCAAATTCTAAATGTGGGAATCTATTGTCCAGGCAGATCAAGATATTTTTATATGGGTCAATGGTCTTTGGATAGGTAAGTTTCACAGTTTTTGGGTATTTGTTACTCAAATAGAAAACTGGTTTTTACTCTACCTATTTTTCTTTTTTCTTTTATTCAAAAAACTTAATAGCCCAGTAAACTATATAGCCATGACGGCAATTCCATTGGTGGTTTTTATTACGCTGGCGCTTACTAATTTAGTTAAAAATGAAGTAGAGCGTTTAAGACCTAATAATGAACCGGTGCTCATGGATAGTATTCAGATATTATTGAAACCAGAGAATTTCAGCTTTTGGTCTGGACACAGTGCTGTAAGTTTTGCGGTTACGACCTTTGTGGTATTAGCCTTACGTTCTAAAGATATGAGCAAATGGATGTTGCTTTTTTATATTTGGCCAATAATTTTTGCCTTTTCTAGAATTTTTATAGGTGTTCATTACCCAGCAGATATAACTGTGGGAATGCTGGTAGGCATAACTTCAGGATGGTTGTTTTTTATTTTATTTACTAAAATCAGTCGTCTACTACAACACACGACTTAAAGTAAGACCATCACGTACAGATAATAGAACGGTTTGTAGTCGTTGATCTTCTTTTAAAAGGCGGTTGTATTCTAACAACACAGGTGTAGATTTATCCTTATGATTTACTTCTTCTATCACTTTTCCATGCCATAAGACATTATCAGAAATAATTAGACTTCCTGAATGTACCTTTTCCATAATAAGGTGAAAATAGTTTACATAATTAGGCTTATCTGCATCGATAAATATCAGATCAAAGGTTCCTTCTAATTTTGGTATTATGGTGGTTGCATCACCTATTTTTTGATTAATGGTGATGTTATTAGTTCCGCTTTCGCGAAAGCGAGAAAAGTATCCAGCTGCAAGATCTTCTAGTTCTTCATTAATATCGATGGTAATTAACTCGCTATTATCTGGCATTCCTTCTGCAATGCAAAGTGCAGAATAACCTGTGAAGGTTCCTATTTCTAGAACTCGTTGTGGTGTTTTTAAATGAGAGATCATACTTAAAACACGACCTTGATAAGGTCCAGAAAGCATAATGGGTTGCAATACTTTTTGATAGGTCTCTCTCGCTAGGTCTTGAAGTATTTGTGGTTCATCCTCAGAATGAGTGACGATGTAGTTATCAAGATCTTTGGGTAAGAAAAACATGAAGTAGGTTTAGAAATGTAAAATTACGAAGTTAGAAGTTAATGTGTACTTCTATTCTCAAATTTGAAGATGAATGTGATCGTCATGCCTCACAGCATGACAACCGTGATAACGTATCTTATTGTTGTAGTCAGACTTTACTTTGATCCTTTGGGCTAGATGCGGTTCAATAAATACTTTGCTTGCCTGAGTTTTCAAAATTAAGTGTTCAATCAAATGTCTCGTGTGATCTGGATTTATTTCTAGGCTCTTATCTGTATTAACACCTAGATGTTTGGCATAATCATATTGCCAGTAATCAGCGTCTTTGCATTTTTGTGGCTGATTCACCTCTCCGTTTTTAGGCACTTCATACACTCCATAACCCAAAAGCGATGGATTTTCACTTGTTGTTTTACCACTTGCATCTTGATAGATAAAAGCCAAATCAATTTTACGACCATCGTTATGGCTTAAATGAGGTAACAAGGGAAATCCATCTATAAATGGAAATCCTGCGTCGAGATAGGTTACTGGAATGTTGTAATTAGTTTCAAAAACTTGGGCAGCATCTAATAAGTTGTAATACAAATTATCATGTACGTAATTTCTACACAACAGTACATAGCCTAAATTATGAGGTTGGATATAATCTTCAAATACTGGTAACGCTTTTCTATGATTTAAAGGAGCGAGAATTGGTACTATAAATGTGATACAAAGAATATAAACTATTGAAAAACTTAAAAGCCTTTTTCTCTTATTCCAAGCAGATTTTCTACACTTAAAAAAACTAAAAACTACAACCCAAATCAATCCGCCTACTTGCGTAGTTAATGTCAGTAAAATGACAATTAAAATGTGTGTGAAGATTTTGAAATATTTCAAAATTGATATTTTTCTTAGTTCTTAATGCTCATAACTCATTCTATGGGCATCGAGCTTTATAAAAATGAACAGTAAAATGGTAAAACCCATTAATCCACTACCTCCATAACTCATAAAAGGTAAAGGTATTCCAACAGTTGGTAGTAAACCGATTACCATCCCTACATTTACAAAGAAATGAAGAAAAAATATTCCTGCAACACCATAGCCGTAAATACGTGCAAACTGGTTGCGCTGCCTTTCTGCCATGATGATTATGCGATAGATTAAGAACATGAATAGTAGAATGGTAGCCAGCGTGCCTACTAGCCCAGAAACTTCACCAATGGCACTAAATATGAAGTCGGTGTGCTGTTCTGGAACGTATCCACCTCTAGTTTGTGTAGCTTCATCAAGAGATTTACCTGTCCAACCACCATTTCCTATAGCAATCATGCTTTGATTGATGTTATAACCTATTCCTCTATCATCCTGTACTCTTCCTAGTACAATATCAATGCGATTTCTATGCCTATCTTCTAATAGGTTATTAAAAATGTAGCTTGATGAGAATGTATATGCAATACAAATAATCGCAGCAATTACATAAAGATAAACTCTAGGTTTAGGAAGTCTTTTATTGTGTTTCCGCTTTCGCGAAAGCAAATACATAATTGATATCACAACTATAATTATAAGTATAATCCAACCTATATTTATAATTAACGTACCTAAAAACAAGCCTAAAGCTATGACTCCTAAACTAAGGTACCAAAGAGATAAACCTTCCCTATGAAGAGCAAAGAAAAATGCAGAATAAACCAGTGCACTTCCAGGATCTGGTTGCGGTACAATGAGCAGTGCTGGTAAGGCAATTATACCTGCCACGATCATAAAATCTCTTACATTTTTTAAAGAGACATTAAGTTGACTTAAAAATTTTGCAACTGCTAATGCTGTGGCAAATTTTGCAAATTCACTGGGCTGGAAGGTAAAAGACCCTATAGGATACCATGAAATGGCTCCATTAACTTCTTTACCAAACAGGAATAAACCAACAAGTGATAGAAGAGAGACAATATAGATAAGACCTGCAAACCGTTCATAAAACTTCACTTCTACTGCTAGAATGACTATAATAAGAACTGCACAAACGCCGATAAATAAAAATTGTTTACCATATACTTGATTAATATCGGTTATTGTAGTGTACTTTTCCACTGGAGCGGCACTATAAATACTTAGTAATCCTATAATTACTAGACTTAAGTAAATACCAATAGACGCAATGTCGTATTTGGGTTTATCTCCTATAGCCATCTTAATTTAATATTTGAAGACTCAAGCTGTCATAGAGCTTATTTAAGTCTGCTTCTTTATCTTTAGAAATACGACCTTTGTCAACTGCTTCATTGATTTTAAAAGGTTTGTCGCTCAGTCTTTTTGCGTATTCGTATTCTAGACTGTGAGTCATTAGGTAATTTTCAAGATCTGTTCTGGTAATTTTTCCTTTGATATGTTTTTCTATTAGTAAGCTGGCAATTTTAGCGGCATATCTAGAACCCCAGTATCCATTTTCTATAAATACAGCAATGGCAATTTTAGGATCGTCTTTGGGTGCAAAAGCTATAAAAACAGAATGATCGGTAAGTTGTTTTTTTTCGCCATTTATTCGCGCAAAATTCTCAACTGTTCCTGTTTTACCACAAATTTCTATGTCAGGAATTTGAACATATTTTGCTGTTCCAGACTTATAAACGTCGTTCATGCCTTCTATTACCGGTTCAAAATGTTTTGCGTCTATAGTGGTATAGTTCTTTTTTGTATATTTTGGATTATCTATTGCTTCACCATTCATTTTCTTTATGATGTGCGGCGTATAAAAATAACCTCGGTTTGCAATTGCGGCAGTCATATTTGCCAATTGTATGGGTGTTACGGCTACTTCTCCTTGACCTATAGCATTAGAAATAGTAGTAGGAGCATACCATTTATACTTATATCTGGATGTATAATAATCACCGTCAGGAATTCTTCCAGGTTGACCTACCGGAAGATCGTATCCTAAATAATCGCCTAGTCCAAAACTAGTCACGTGATCATGCCATACATCCATTCCTTTTGAGGAAGTGCTTCCTTTTTCAATGATTCTTCTATAGATTTGTGCAAAATAGGCGTTGCAACTCTCAGCGATACCTCTATTCATGGCTAGTGGGCTAGAATGAGCGTGGCAACCTAGTTTTTTCTTCCCACCATAATTATAACCGTGATTACAACTAAAACGCTCTTGCGGTTTTACCACTCCTTCTTGAAGAGCAACAAGCGCATTAATGACCTTAAACGGTGAGCCAGGTGCGTACTGACCTTGAAGCACACGGTTTAAATCAGGTGTTCTAACGGTATCTCTTAAAATAATGTTGATATTTTTAGAGCGGTCGCGACCCATGAGTAGGCTAGGATCGTAATTAGGAGCAGTTACTAACGTTAAAATTTCTCCAGTTTTAGGTTCAATAGCTACAATGCCACCACGCTTGTTGATCATTAATTGCTCTGCGTATTCCTGTAGTTCTTTGTCGAGTGTAACGGTAAGATCAGTTCCAGCTACTGGAGCGACATCATTGATCCCATTTTTATATGATTCTATAGCGCGACCATAATGATCTCTTGTATATTTCTTAAAACCTTTTTGACCTCTTAATTCTTTTTCATATTGACTTTCAATACCACTTTTACCGGCAAGGTCGCCTTGAACGTAGTAATCGTCTTTTTTAATAGTACTTTGATTGACCTCTCTAATGTATCCTAATACACTAGCGCTATGATCTACTAAATACTTACGTAATGATCGTCTTTGAATATAAAAACCAGGAAATTTTCTTAATTGCTCTTGTAAAGGTGCGTATTCTTCCTGAGTCAATTGTGGAACGATGACACTAGCTTGTTTTGTAGACCATTTTCTAGCTGTTTCTAGCTTCTTTTTTAGTCTTGATTCTTCTATTTTTAATAATTGAGATAGTTTACTTAGATCAGTATCTCCTGTTTCTTTAGGAATTACCATAACATCATAAGCTACCTGATTAGCAACCATAAGTTCACCATTACGGTCGTAGATAAAACCACGCTCCGGATAATCATAGATTGTTTTTACAGAGTTGTTTTCTGCTTCTAGTTGTAATTGGTCAGAAAGAATTACCTGTAAATAGATCATTCTACCTATGAAGATGAGACCTACTAAAGTGACAACTGATAATAGTAGTAATTTTTTCATACTTTAACTTTAGGCTTGAAGAGTGCCAGCAATATGCTGTTAACGACTAGTGAAGCTAGCCCTACCATTAACGTTAGTTTTAATATGTAGAGTATTTGCGAACTGTTAAAAATGACAAGGCTGAAGAAAATCAGGTGATGTAAAATAATACTTAAGGTTAATAGAAGCATTACTCTATCAACTGAGGATTGTAATATTTTGATGTTTTTCATTTTATAACTTTCTCCATAAACCAGTCTAAGCCATAAAGGTCTTGTAAATGCTAAAGTTAGAGACGCAGCAGCATGAGCGCCACCGGTATTTTGAAAAGTATCAAGAATAATGCCCAGACCAAACGCAAAGAAAATAAAATTCCATCGTTTATTCTCTACTGGAAATAAAATAATAAAAAGCACATAAACCATTGGGTCTATGAATCCTAGAAAGTCGATTTCATCAAATAAAAATACCTGAAGAATAAGTAAGCCCAAAAATCGCAGAATATTATTTAAAAGAGTACTATTCATTCGTG
Organism: Nonlabens sp.; assembly: GCF_965657255.1. Lineage (NCBI taxonomy): Bacteria > Pseudomonadati > Bacteroidota > Flavobacteriia > Flavobacteriales > Flavobacteriaceae > Nonlabens > Nonlabens sp. Next base: position 107,501 of record NZ_CBFHNM010000007.1, on the reverse strand, counting down.
CCTAATGTGTCAATTACTTTAAGAGCCATTCTATCTCTATTTTTGATCACATTAATGTAATCTAAATCAGTCATATCATTAAATAGCTTTACCTCTATTTTATATCTAGATCCGTTTTCTATAAGTTGAGCGTCTCTAATTACACCTATTAAAATATCTGGTGGAAACATAGTAGACTGTCTTCCCGTTATAATGGTGTCTCCTTTAGTTACTTTTGCTAGTCTAGGGACATCTTCTAAACTCATTACATAAGGATCAGAACCATCCCATTTTAATGAACCTATAGTTGCTGTTCCTTTTATTTGAGCATTAAGTGATATTTGCGAGTTAAGTATAGAAATTACTCTTGAAAAATTATCACTACTGCGATCGATGACACCAACAATACCGTTATGTGAAATTACTCCCATATCAGGTTCAATACCTTGATTGGTACCTATGTCTATAGTAATATAATTATCAGTTTTGTAAAAGTCATTTTTGATTACCCTTGCAGGAAAAACCTTATAGGGAATACTATCAGAAAAAATAAATGTAGACTCTTCTCCTAAAAGAGTATCACTTATTTCCAGTAATCGCATTCTAAGTCGTGCATTTTCCTTGCTTAACTTGTTATTTTGATCTTTTAACTCAAAATATTCGTAAATCCCACTTTTTGTATTCAGTAAGCTGCTGGTAAGATATCCTGTGGAATGAATCGTTGTATTACGATGGTAATCGTGTGACTGTATCGTAAAGCCTAAAGCAATAAACAGCAAAAATAGATACAACAACAAGTTTCTGTACTTAATCAGAAAATTGATAATTTGTTGCATGTCTTTACGTCAATAAGTTAAGGGTAATATTTAGTATTTATTAGCAAGTACGCTTTTGTACTTATCTAAGTTTTTAAGTGTAAGTCCTGTACCACGCACAACAGCTCTTAATGGATCTTCGGCAATGTAAACAGGTAAATCTGTTTTTTGAGAAAGACGTTTATCGAGTCCACGTAACATAGAACCACCACCTGCAAGATAAATTCCTGTATTGTAAATATCTGCCGCTAGTTCTGGCGGTGTTTGAGATAAAGTTTCCATCACCGCGTCTTCCACACGTAAAATTGATTTATCCAAAGCCTTAGCAATCTCACGATAACCTATTTTTACTTCTTTAGGTTTTCCTGTTAAAAGGTCACGACCTTGAACGCTCATTTCTTCTGGCGGCACTTCCAGATCTTCTGTCGCTGCACCAATTTGTATTTTTATTTTCTCAGCAGTACGCTCACCAATATATAAATTGTGTTGTGTGCGCATGTAGTAAATAATATCGTTTGTAAAAACATCACCAGCAATTTTAACCGATTTATCACAAACAATTCCACCCAAAGCGATAACTGCAATCTCAGTGGTTCCACCACCTATATCAACAATCATGTTTCCTTTAGGTTGCATAATATCTACACCTATACCTATCGCAGCAGCCATAGGCTCATGAATAAGGTAGACTTCTTTGCCATTTACCCTTTCCGCGCTATCTCTTACAGCACGCATTTCTACCTCAGTAATTCCAGACGGAATACAAATAACCATACGTAAAGAAGGGGCAAACCACTTTTTCTTTAAGGCAGGAATTTCTTTGATAAACATGGAAATCATTTTCTCACTTGCGTCAAAATCTGCAATTACACCATCTTTCAAAGGTCTAATAGTCTTGATGTTTTCATGAGTTTTTCCTTGCATCATTGCAGCTTCTTTACCTACGGCAATAATTTTACCAGTAGTTCTGTCTCGTGCAACAATAGATGGACTGTCTACAACGACTTTGCCATTGTGAACAATAAGAGTGTTTGCCGTACCTAGGTCAATGGCAATATCTTCTGTAAGGAAATCAAAAAATCCCATAAATAAGGAGTAGAAAAGTGTTAATAATTAGGGTATTGCAAAGTTACCACAATTCTAGTGTTTAAAGTGTCTAGTTCCAGTGAAAACCATAGTAATATTATTTTTATTACAATAATCAATAGAAAGTTCATCCTTTATAGAGCCACCAGGCTGTATCACAGCCTTAACTCCTGCATTATCAGCAATTTCAACACAGTCTGGAAAAGGGAAAAAGGCATCACTAGCCATTACTGCTCCATTCAAATCAAATTTAAATGATTGAGCCTTATGGATTGCTTGATTAAGAGCGTCTACTCTAGAAGTTTGACCAGTACCACTTGCGCATAGTTGTTTGTTTTTTGCTAGAACAATAGTGTTTGATTTAGTGTGCTTACAAAGTTTAGAAGCAAATAGTAGGTCTTCTATTTGTTTATCTGTAGGAGTTAATTCAGTAGCTGTTTTAAGATCTTCTTTTTGATCTGTTTTTAAATTTGGATCTTGAACTAAATAACCATTAAGAGAGGCACGTACTTCTAATTGATTATGGTCTCGCTTTCGCGAAAGCGCACCGTTAACAAGCTCTAAAAGAATTCTGTTTTTCTTTCCTTTTAAAATTTCTAAGGCATCGCTAGCAAAGGAAGGAGCAATAACTACCTCGCAAAATAATTTATGAATTTCGGTTGCAGTCGCCGCATCAATCTCTGTATTAGAAATTAATACACCACCAAATGCTGAAACAGGATCTCCAGCAAGAGCGTCTATGTAAGCTTGCTGGATAGTGTCTCTTTGAGCAACACCGCAAGCATTATTATGTTTAAAAACTCCAAATGTAGGAGCCTCATTTTCAAACTCACTCATCAAATTTACAGCTGCGTCCACGTCTAACAAATTATTGTAAGAAAGGGCTTTTCCATGATGTTTTAAAAACATATCATCAAAGTTACCATAAAACCAACCGCGTTGATGAGGATTCTCTCCATAACGCAATGGCATAACGTGTGGTTCACTTAACTTCAATGCTTTCGTTTCAGAGTCACCAGCAAAATAATTATAAATCGCGCTATCATAATGTGACGAAATATTAAAACAGGTAGCGGCAAATTCTTTACGTTGTTCTAAAGTTGTTGTCCCATGGCCTGCTTCTAGAACTTGTAATAATTTAGTGTAATCATTTACAGTTCCTACACATAGAGTGTCCTTGTAGTTTTTTGCTCCAGCGCGTATCAAAGAAATTCCGCCGATGTCTATTTTTTCAATAATATCCTGTTCTGCAGCATCGCTAGCAACCGTTTTTTCAAAAGGATATAAATCAACAATTACAATATCTATTTGTGGTATGTCAAATTCTTCAAGTTGAGAAACATCACCATCATGATCACGTCTATTTAAAATACCTCCAAAAACTTTGGGGTGTAAGGTCTTTACTCGACCGCCCAATATAGATGGGTAGGATGTTACCTCTTCAACTGGAACTACATCAATTCCTAAATCTTTTATGAATTTTTCAGTTCCTCCAGTAGAATAAATCGTGATACCTAGCTCACTCATTTTTTGAACGATAGGATCTAGTCCTTCTTTACTAAAAACAGAAATTAAGGCGCTTTTTGCTTTGATGTTGCTCATGTTTGTATGGTTATGTTCGGAAAAGTGCAAAAGTAATTAATAGAATTGGTTAAACTTTTTTAGATGATGTAATTAATTACAATTTTTATGTACTAAGTATCCGTATTAGATTAAATCATTTGTTGGATTTATAAATAGAAATGAATTTAAAAGCTTAAACGATATAGGTTTCAACGATTTTTTTTACCATTTATCATATAATTGTCAACAATAACTTAATGTTTATATCATAAGACACGCAATGATTCCATATTTTAGCCAAGATTAATAAATACTTTATCTATGAAAACGAAAATAACTTTGTTAACTATATTATTATGTAGTTTTTTTGCTAGTAGCCAGAATGCAAAAGAGAGAGCTGATATTATAAAATTCAATAACCAAGCTGAGCTTCAAAAGCTTATTGTTGAGTTCAATTCTAAGTACGCTAAGGATCAAGACAATGTTTTAAAGTATTCTAGAATTAATAATGTTCCGATTTTTTTAAAGAATGAAAACGGCTCTTTTGATCAATTGATGAGAATTACTGATGATGGTATGCCTGTTTACTTTAGCGTTGATAACGTAGATTCTGCAAACAGTACAAGGGCAAACCGATTACATAACGGTGGTTCTTTAGGGCTAAATATAGAAGGTCAAGGAATGACGGCGTATGTTTGGGATGGAGGCCCTACTAGAGTAAATCACAATGAATTTGTTCAAGCAGGTGTAGGAAGAGCAATAGTTGGTGACGGTGCTAGTGCCTTGAATGGTAATAGTTTTCATGCGACGCATGTAAGCGGTACAATAGCAGCCTCTGGTTTTAATCCTGATGCAAAAGGGATGGCACCAAAAGCAGAAGTTTTAACTAATACTTGGGATAACGATTCAGCAGAAATGGCCTCGGCTGCTGCAAATGGTGCTCTTATCTCTAATCATTCTTATGGAATTCGATTGTCCAGTGTAGCTGGCTTTCCTGGATTTGCTGGAAAATATACTGATGGAGCTCGTGAAGTAGATCAAATTGCCTTTAATGCACCATATTTTTTGCCAGTATATTCTGCTGGTAACGATGGTCAGGACAACACATCAAATGGTTCTCCAGTAGGCGGTAGTCCAGGTTTTGATAAATTAACTGGAGATAAAGTAGCTAAAAATACAATGGTTGTTGCAAATGCACAAGATGCATCAATTAATACGGATGGCTCATTAAATTCTGTTGCTATAAATTCGGGTTCCAGTCAAGGGCCTACAGATGATTTAAGAATTAAGCCAGATATTACTGGTAACGGTACCCAGGTGTTTTCTACGTTTGATAGTTCTGAAAGTGCTTACGGCACAATATCTGGAACATCTATGTCTTCTCCTAATGTTGCTGGCTCTCTTCTTTTATTGCAACAATATTACAATCAGAAAAACGGAGTTTTCATGAGGTCTGCTACTTTAAAGGGATTAGCGCTTCATACAGCAGATGATGTTGGCAGTAATGGTCCAGATCCAGTTTGGGGTTGGGGATTAATGAATACAATGAAAGCCGCTCAAACAATTACTGATAATAGGCTGAAGACAAGAATTGTTGAACTAGATCTTAATGATGGAGGCTCTTACACAATTGATGTAGAGGCTAATGCTTTAGAAGATTTAGTTGCCTCAATCAGTTGGACGGACGTTCCTGGTCAGGTTAATAATAATGCAGCAAATGATCCAACACCAGCTTTAGTGAACGATTTAGATATACGTATTACCCAAAACGGCACTACTTTTGAACCTTGGAGATTAGGGTCTAATTTTACGGCTGCTACTGGTGATAATACTGTGGATAATTATGAAAGAATTGATATACCTGCTGCATCAGGAACCTATACTATAACCGTAACTCATAAAGGTTCCTTATTTGGAGGAAGTCAAAAATTTAGTTTAATTGTTACTGGAGAAGATAACAACTTTGCTATCAACTCTACTATAAATACATTAGAGGTTTGTAATGATCAAACTGGCGTGATGCCAATTGATTTTGTCTCTAAGTCTAACTTTAATGATCCTGTAACTTTATCCATAGCAAATTTACCAGCTGCGATCACTGCTGTATTTGGTAGTTCTACATTTACAGCTTCTGGAAATACAACTTTAAATTTTAGTAATTTGAATGCAGTTAATGATGGTGTTTACCCTATCTCCATTATCGCATCTTCTTCTTCAGAAACTAAAACGATAGAATTGTTCTTAAGAGTTATGAGTGATAATTTCTCTACAATTAATACCATATTTCCTACAGACCAATTATCTGGTGTAAATACATCTGCAGTGCTAAGATGGCAACCTGATCTAAATGCACAAACTTACAAAGTAGAAATAGCTACAAACCCTATGTTTGGAAGACCTTTTGTGTCAGAATTTATAAATACATCAGTTTATGCTGTTGATCCATCTATACTTATGGCAAATACAACTTATTACTGGAGAGTACAGCCTGTTAATGATTGTGGTATTGGTGTTTTTAAAGAAAACTCTTTTACTACTTTTCAATGTAATGAGATAAATGCTAGTTTACCTTCACCTATAAGTTTACCTGATAATAATACTACTGGAATTCAGAGCTCAATCGCCGTAAATGAGGCAAATAATATAGTAATTGGTAAAGTAACTGTTCAAGTTAGCAGTATACATGAATATTCAGGTGATCTAAATATTACCTTGACATCACCTTCAGGAACAGTGGTAGCTTTAACTAGCCCTAATGGTTGTGCAACTGCTAACCTTGATGTGGTATTTAATGATGATGGTGGTGATTTTGTATGTAATACAACAGTCGGTCAGCCTGGATATACCGGTGTTATTGCTCCTGTTGGTGATCTTTCTAACTTTAATGGAGAAACTATTAATGGAACATGGACCCTTAATGTTAGTGATAGAGGTCCAGCAGATCTAGGAACCCTAAACAACTGGAAAATTAATTTTTGTGAAGTTCCAGCGGTGTTGAGTAATGAAATCATTGAAGATTTAGATTTTGCTATCTATCCTAATCCATCAAATGGACTCTTTACAGTTAGTAGTTCTAATGATTTAGATGGTGATGCTACAATAAATGTAGTAGACCTTAACGGTAGAGTAGTATTTACTAAAGACATTCAAAATGCTTCTAGATTAAATGAAACTATAGATGTTCAGAACTTAACTAGCGGTTTGTACTTATTACAAATCCAAAGCGGTACCTCTAGAACAGTTAAAAAGATCATAATTCAATAATCCTATAATTGATTCATAACAAAAAATGCGATCCAAAAGATCGCATTTTTTTGCTTTATAGACAACCAGAAAGGCCGTCGTATTTTAATTAATCTTAAACCAAACTTTTCAACTCTTCAAAATCAAGACCGCCATAATTACCGCTGCTCATCAATAGTAGTGAACTGTTATTTAATGATTGTTTGAATAGCCATTCTTTGAATTCCTTTGGATCTGTCATTACAATTAAATCATCGCGATCAAAAGCTTCTAGAATCTGCTCTTTTGAAACAGGAGCAAGTTTTTTAATCTCTACTGCATTCGGACTATAAAAAACCACTGCTGTAGTTGCAGTGTCTAGTGCGTTCTTATATTGAACTAAAAACTCTGGATTAAGACTGGAATAGGTATGTAATTCTAGGCACGCGATAATATGGCGCTTTTCATATTGCATGGTAACAGCTGCAGTAGTCGCCGCCACTTTACTAGGTGAATGCGCAAAATCTTTATAGATAACAGCAGTTTTACTTTCTGCTATTTTTTCAAGACGTTTAGACGCTCCTTTAAAAGTTGCAATTGCTTCATAGAAATCATCTTCATCGATTCCCATGTGTTGACACATCCATTTTGCACCGGCTAGATTACTTAAATTGTGCTCGCCAAAAATCTCTATAGGCATATCTCCTTCTGGAGTATCTAAATACGTAGTTCCATCTATAATTTGATGCTGTGGAACGGTATAACCGTGTTTTCTAGTTGGCTTTGTAGCTGCTTCAGCAATTTGCTTTACTACTGCGTCATCTTCATTGTACACAAGGATGCTACCATTTTTCATCAACTCTACAAACTGCTCAAACTGACTTAAGTAATTTTCCCAAGTAGGAAAAACGTTGATGTGATCCCAGGCAACCCCAGAGATTAAAGCAATATTAGGTTGATATAAATGAAATTTAGGACGTCTGTCGATAGGACTAGAAAGATACTCATCGCCTTCTAAAACCATAAATTCATTCTCATTAGTAAGATGTACCATGGTATCAAAACCTTCTAATTGCGCACCTACCATATAATCGACCTCTTTTTCATGATAATGCATCACGTGTAATATCATAGAAGTAATAGTTGTTTTTCCATGAGAACCGCCTATAACGACACGTGTTTTATTTTTGGATTGCTCGTATAAATATTCAGGATAAGAAAAAATAGTTAATCCTAACTCTTGCGCTTTTAATAATTCAGGATTATCTTTTTTGGCATGCATACCTAATATAACCGCATCCAGATCTGAGGTTATTTTTTCTGGATACCAACCAAATGTTTCTGGAAGTAATCCGTATTTGTGTAATCTAGACTTACTAGGTTCAAAAATAGTGTCATCACTACCAGTGACCTGATCACCTTTATGATGTAAAGCAAGAGCAAGATTGTGCATGGCGCTGCCGCCTATCGCGATAAAGTGTACGCGCATAAGATGTGTTTTTTGATCGATTGTAAAATTATGGAATAAAAATCGCTTACATCGCTATTTAACTCGTGTTTCTAAAATAGCTATGTCTTTGGAAAGCTGTAAGTCGCTATATTTAGCTCTAGCACGTTTAAGAACTTCTAGCGCTTTTTTATTATTCTTCAATTTTTCTTGATACACTCCAGCAAGCTTGCGATAGGTAAGGAGTGATCCTCCAGTTTTGATCGCTTTTTCATAAGAAATGACCGCATCATCATATTCTTTTTGATATTCGTCTATAAAACCATGAGCCAGATGTCCATCAACTGGAGATATTTTTAATAATTCGTCTGCATAGGATCTACTTGTCTTTATAGAGCCGCCTACTATACCTGGTAATTCGCAATAAATTTGAGATAAAGCATGTCTGGTTTCTATATGATTCGGATCTAATTCTGCAGCTTTTTTTAGATGCCTTTTGATATCATCTAGCATTCCTAAAGCTTTTAATTTAGAGACTGTTTTTGCATAAAGTCCCATAGCACCGCCATATTTAAAATTGTAATTAGCGTTATAAGGTTGGGTATTCAGTAATTTTTTGTAAAAACCCATTGCTTCTTCATAGTTCTTTTTGTGCCCTGCGATGTCTCCCATACGTTCGACAACTTTAAGGTTCTCATTGTCTTGTTCGTATAACTTTATAAAAGCATCAAGAGCCTTATCGTATTTTTCTTCTTGGTATAATTGTTCCGCTTTCGCGAAAGCGGACTGACCATAAACCATCGTGCCACTTAAAAACAATAATGCGATACATATATTTCTCATAACGTAAAAATATCAAAAAGCAAACCAAAAGTGAGTTGACTCAGTGAAAAGATGCATTTACTCATTACTGTTTTATAAAACATTGTTTTACACGTACCTTTAAGTCAAATACCAGTTCAAATGAAAAATTGCATACTACTTATATCTATATTACTAGCTAGCTGCTTTTATACAAATGCCCAAGATTTTTATGTCAAAAAATGGCAACAAGTGGAAAAGCTAGAAGTAGAGAATAAAGTAGAAGATGCTCAAACAATCATCAAACAGATTTATAAACATGCCAAACGTAAAAAGGATCACGACCAGCTGGTAAAATCTTTTCTCTTCAGAGCAAAATTTAATTTAATCAAAGAAGAAAACGGACAAGAAAAAGTCCTAGCCGAATTAGACGAGTTAATCGATAAAGCAAAATTCCCAAAGAAAAACGTCTATCATTCTATCTATGCAAAATTATTAGGCGATTATGTCCATCAAAATAGATGGAATTTACAACGTCGCACTGCTGGTGGCGAGATGTATCAAAATGATTTTAAATCTTGGGACATAAAAAAGTTCTACAGCGTTGTTTCTGGCCATCATCAAGCCGCTTTGAAAAACAGTAAAAAATAGGGAACTATTCCAGTTGGCGATTATGCGGCTATTTTAGGAGCGCGACCTCTAGGGAGAGAACTGCGACCTACTTTGCTGGATTTATTATCTCCCGAGGCTCTGGACTTTTATAAAAAAGGCTACTACAATAGTACAAAGCCCATAGAAACGTATACCATAACAGAAAAAAATGCTTTTCTATCGACTCAAGAATTACAGAATTTAAAACGGCCTGCTGGCGATACTATTTTTTCTAAATATGATGTGCTCCAATTATATGCCGCCTTAGAGCAATTACATCAGTCTAAAAAAGATGCTGGCGCTTATGTAAGTATATTGTTAGAACGCCTGGATTATGAAAAAAACTTTTTAGGTCAATCAAAAGATTTATCAAGATACGTTGCTTATCACAACCTGCTTTTAGAAACATATAAGGATCAAGCAGTAAGTACATTAGTCAGTTATAGTCTGGCAGATTATCATTATCAATTGAGTTTACAACGAGATGAAAAAACCAGACAAAAAGATAGAGATAAAGCGATTGAAATTGCTAAAAAAGCTGTTAATCAATTTCCAGAATCGTATGGAACAGTGAAATGTCTGTCACTTCTTTCTACTATTTATCGTCCTTCATTAAGTATTCAACATCAAAACAATATTATTCCTAAAGAGTTACACCGTGGTGTTATAACCTATCGTAATGTAGATAATGCAAGCATTTATTTTATTAAAGTACCTTATGACTTTGATAGAATCACATCTAACAGTGATTCTATATTCAAAGCAAATTTAAAAGCTGCACAAACTGAAAATAGAATTGCTTTTTCTAAAGAGATAAATCTTAAATCTTCAGAAGATACATTTGAACATACCTATGAGTTTGAACCAGGTGGATTAGGCTACTATCAAAGTACCAAAGATGTTGCTACGCACTTCTTTTTTGATAATGTTTCTAAAGGAACCTATGTTTTTGAGTATGAAGTAAGAGCAAATAATGCTGGTAACTTTTCAAACGGTATTACTACTTTAGAAAGCATGTATGCACCAGAGTTTTCAAGTCATAGTGCTGGTGATCGAGTACTGATTAAGGAGTAAGTTCTTTTTCTATTCTTTTCATCTATTTGTTAAGTTGCTTAATGAGTTTCATTTGATAATAGAACAACCTTATAACCTCTTCTTAAATAAAGGCGATTGTGAAACCTATGTGTTAAATTAGCTCTGTGAATGCAGACGAAACATATTCATTGAAAACCAAAAGCAACTTCAAAACTTTTTTAGTAAAGGCTTTGAGTCTTTTTTCTAGTGTACGATTGTATAATGTAACTATAGTCGCTATTGCTCAATTGCTAGCTGCTATTTTTATCATCGCACCAGAGCTTACTGTAAAAACTATTTTACTGGATTATAGATTGTGGTTAATTATTATAGCTTCTAGCGCTGCTATTGCAGGCGGCTATATAATCAATAATTTTTACGATCGAGAAAAGGATTTGATCAATCGACCTCAAAAAACATTGTTGGAAAATAAGGTGAGTAGGTCTACTTTATGGTCGGTTTATTTCACGGTTAATGGGATCGCTTTTGTTCTAGGAAGTATTGTATCATGGCGCGCAGGATTGTTTTTTGCGTTTTATATTTTTGCGATGTGGTTGTATTCTCATAAACTTAAAAGAATTCTATTTGCAGGTAATTTGATGGCAGCGTTACTCGCGGTAACTCCGTTTTTTGTGCTGTTTATGTATTACAAAAACTTTTATCCGGTCATTTTAGTTCACGGTGGTTTTCTATTTTTGATTTTAGGAATGAGAGAATTAGTTAAAGACCTAGAAAATTTACGTGGTGATCTCGCTCAAAATTATAGAACTATTCCGGTAGTTTTAGGAGAAAAAGTGAGTAAGCAGTTTTATACTTTTTTAACCCTATTGACCATAATACCTATTGCTGTTTTGATTCAGTTTTTTGACATTGGTTTTATGAAATACTATTTTGCATTGATTGCTGGTGCACTTTTAGTTTGTTTACCATTGATATGGTCTTCCAGAAGAAAGAGAGAATATTTACTGATTCATTTTATTTTAAAAATGATTATTGCTGTGGGCGTGTTCTCCATTTTGTTAATAGACTTACCAGTTATTTTAGAACGTCTGAAAACCTTAATTTAAAATTATGAAGTATTATTTTTTAGTTATTTCGTTTTTAGTTTCATTGAATTGTTTTGGTCAGTTAAATATATCTGTGGGAGAAGAAGCTCCTGAAATTATGATTACCGAATGGGTTCAAAATGAACCAGAAAACCCAAATTTATCTAATCAATTTATCGTTATAGACTTTTGGGCAACATGGTGTGCTCCATGCATTGCTTCTGTACCGCATATGAATGATTTGGTTGATAAATACCAAGATCAAGCTACTTTTATTTCTTTAAGTAACGAAGAAACCAGCAAAGTAAAAAGAACAGTGGAGCGTATAGAGTTTAAAAGTGCTGTTGCAAGCGATACTTCTTTAGAGACTAGTAAGGCGTATGGTAAACCAGATTCTGATTATACAGAGTTACCTATGATTGTTTTGATTGATAATAAGAATATCATTCAGTGGATAGGTACACCGCGATTTCTCACAGAAGAAATTATGGATCAATTTATAAATGGAACCTTAAAAGGTGAAAACTCTATAGAAGAGATTCAAGAAAAAGAAGAAATGGAAGAAATGCAAGCAGATGCAATTTCTGACAGTTTTAATTCTTTTATGGAATGGTATAAATTTGTTGAAAAAACAGAACAGAAGTACATCGATATTTCTGAATCTAAGTTTAAGGATCCTATGAGTATAGAAGCGCCAGATATGTTTGCTTCTAATTCTATAAGTTTACATAAGGTTCTTTCTAAAGCTTGGAAAATGAGTGAAAGAGATATAAAGCTGCCTAAAAAGTTAGGAAGCAAAAAATATCAAGTAATGTATCGCAATACAGATCCAGTTATTACTTACCGTGAAGATTTTGCAAATGAAATTCTTAAGAAATTAAATCTAAAAGTAAACTCTGTTCCATTTGAAAAAGAGGGCATTGCGATAGAATTAGATAATGTAGAAACGCTAGATAAAACAATAGAAGATAAGTATAGTTCGTTTTCTGAATCCAGTGGCACATTCTTATTTAAGAGAACGACTATTAAAGATTTTCTAGATAAAATAGCAGAATACAGCGATCTTCATCTTTTTTATTCTTTTTCTGACAAGGAATTCTATGATTTTACAATAGATGCTTCTAACGATAAAAAGCTGATTAAAAGTCTAGAATCTTACGGCTTTAAAACAATGAAAACGACTCAAATAGTAGAAAATAAAATAATCACCTTTAATGAATAATTCAAAAATAAAAGTGGCTCTTGCTCAAATCTCACCGGTCTGGTTGGATAAAACAGCGACATTAGAAAAGATCCTGTCGGCATTGAAAGATGCTGTTCAGGAAAATGCAGAGCTCGTTGTCTTTGGAGAAGGATTATTGCCAGGTTATCCGTTTTGGTTAGCTCTTACGGATGGCGCTGCTTGGAATAAAAAAGAGGTAAAAGAATTGCACAGACACTATGCATTGAATGCTATTTGTATAGAAAAAGGAGAGCTAGATGCGGTGTGCGCTTTCGCGAAAGCGGAAAAAATATCCATCTATTTAGGAGTTATAGAACGACCAGAAGATAGAGGTGGACACAGCTTATATGCCAGCATGGTGTATATCGACCAGAATGGAGTCATTCAAAGTGTACATCGTAAATTACAACCTACATACGATGAGCGATTGACCTGGTCACCAGGAGATGGAAATGGTTTAGAAACGCATAAATTAAAGGATTTTACTGTGAGTGGTTTGAATTGTTGGGAGAACTGGATGCCATTACCACGCGCTGCTATGTATGCACAAGGAACTAATTTACACGTGGCTTGCTGGCCAGGTAGTGATCACAATACAAAAGACATCACTAGATTTATAGCAAGAGAAGGGCGCTGCTATGTGCTGTCTGTTTCTAGCACAATGTTTAAAACTGACTTTCCTGCAAATACGCCATATATTGATGAAATTTTGAAGAATGCACCTGACGTATTAACTAACGGCGGTAGTTGTATCGCAGGACCAGATGGAGAATGGATAATTGAACCACAAATAGGGAAAGAAGAAATTATCTACGCAACACTAGATTTTAATAGAGTCTTAGAGGAACATCAAAATTTTGATGTGGTAGGTCATTATTCTCGTCCAGATGTAACGCAATTGCACGTTAATAGAGAAAGACAAAGTACAGTCAAGTTTGTTAAAGAATAAAGTTTTAAAATGAATCTTAGTTTGAAAGATACTATGAAATTCACTGCACACGGCAAGTTTTTGATTACAGGAGAATATGCTGTGCTAAATAATGTTCCTGCGCTAGCCATACCGTTAAAATTGAATCAATATCTGGAGATAACACCTCGAGACGATCAAGAAATCACGTGGAAAAGCTATAATAGTGATGGTCACTTGTGGTATCAAGTGATGACTAATGTTAACGACTTATACTCTGATTGTATTAATTGTGATAATCCAGTTACGTTTAAATTAAGTGAAATTCTAAATACGGCTCTTCATCTCACTTCAAATACTTCATTACGTGGTTTTGATGCAGTAATGACTTTGGATTTTGACCGTCATTCTGGTATGGGAACTAGTTCTACTTTAATTTCTTGTGTTGCGCAGTGGTTGGGATGCGATCCGTATCAATTACAGTTCAAATGTTTTGGCGGTAGTGGTTATGATGTAGCATGTGCAACAGCTCAAAAACCAGTTATTTATAATTACAATAATGCAGAACCTACAATAGAGGAAGTTCATTTTTCTCCAGCAATAAAAGATCAAATCTTCTTTGTATACCTTAACCGTAAGCAAGATAGTCGTGATTCTATCGCACAGTTTAATAAAGAGCTGCTTACAGAGGATATCAGAATGGAATTGAGTAATATGCCACAAACATTTATTAATGCTTCTATTGATCTTGTTTCTTATAATCAAGTTATTGAAAGGCATGAGGTGCTTATATCTACTTTAATAGGTGTAGAGCCTATAAAAAAACAGCTCTTTGATGATTATAGAGGTGCGATCAAATCTTTAGGCGGTTGGGGCGGCGATTTTGTAATGGCAACAGGAGATCAAACAGATCGGGAGTACTTTTTAAAGAAAGGTTATGATACGATTTATGGATGGGATGATGTGGTTCTATAATTTGTAATATTTAAATCAAAACTAGTATCTACTAAACACAAAAACGCCGCTCAAAAGAGCGGCGTTTTAGATATCTGTACGAACTAATATTCTTAGTAGAAAACAGCTCTATTATCTTCAATCTCAACTGATTTTTTCAAAGCTTCAACTAACTTAGTTGTAGATTGATTTGCAGCTTGTGTAGAAATGCTATTTGCGTTAGAAGCATAATTTTGTAAGTCTGGAGCAGTTTCAATACTGGTCACCTTAATTACAAATACGCCGCTCTCACCAGCGATAGGTTTTGAAGTGACTCCTTGCGCAAGGCCAAAAGCGGTTCCTACTACAACAGGCTCTTCACCTGCACCTGGAATGGTTGGGTTCTTGCGATTGATGGTTGCAGCATTTTTAGTAGTTTGCCCTTGATTTTTTGCAATTTCAGCTAGATTTGTGGATTTGATTTTTTCCATGATCAATTTTGCTTTCTTCTCTTTTCTTAGGATAGGAGTAACTTTTGCACTCGCCTCTTCACTAGACATGTTTCCAGCCTCACTCTTTTTATTAAGTTTTACAATCACATATCCTTGTGAAGTTTCAAAACGCTCAATATCTCCTACAGAACGATCTTCTTCAAACGCCCACTTTACAATACTTCTATTTTGTCCAATAGTAGGTAAAGTTTCGTCTAGTGGCTTTAAGTTGTTCACAGGAGTAACCGTTACACCATTTTCTTTTGCTAGTGCTACAAAATCGCCAGTTTTAACGGCTTTTTGAAATTTCACTGTTTTGGTATATAGATCTTTTCCAGTTTGTTTTGAAGCAACGATTCTTTTTGCAACAGTTGCTAGTTTAATAGCATCTGTAGGTGCAGCGGTGTCATCTATTCTAATAATGTGGTATCCAAAATTAGATTCTGTAATTCCTACAGTTCCTTTATCATTTGCATACAAGAACTTAGTAAATCCAGCAGCATAGTTTCTAGCGTTACCAGAATATATAACCCAACCGATGTCCTGACCATTTGCTACTTCTTTGTTTTCTTTAAAGTATTCAAATTTAGAATCAAAAGTTCCTTTATTCTGACCTATGATGTTAAAGATACTATCTGCAGTTTTCTTTGCAGCTTCTTTATTTCTTGTAATTGATGGGTCAGCTCTTTCAGCGCCAGCATATGCGATTAAAATATGTCTGTTTTGAACACTATCATTGATCACTTTTCTATCTTCTACCAGTGATAGTTTCATGTATTCACCATCTACATATGGTCCAAAAGTATTTCCTTTATCTACATTAGTTACTCCTTTTGCAGCGGCTGGTAGATTAGAAACCATAACATAACGATTGTCATAAGGTAAATCACTGTTTTGTGCCACATAAGCACCAAGGTCTTTAGCGTCTGTTATAGCAGGAATAGTATAATCTTTATTAGTATTAAGATTACGTTGCGTTTGTGAAGTAAGAAGTTTGTTCAAATCTGCTTTAAGAGCATCTTTGTCTGTTTGTGACGCTTTGTCTTCAAAGAGAGTAAACTCAATATTACGTTGTGCTTCTACCTTAAATTGTTCTTTGTGCTTACTCACATAAGCATCAATTTCTGATTTGGTTATTTCTATGTCACCATCTGGAATAGTAGTATAAGGTACAGTCACATATGAAAAAGAGCGATTGTCATTTTCCATTCTGTATTCCATTTCACCATCAGCATTTGTTGCTGTTAGTCCAGATTTTAAAAGGTTAAAAAACAACTCCTGTTTTGCTATAGATGCTGTACCTTGTACATAATCGTTCCACACGTCTGGATTGATACTTTTTACAAATGTGGCAAATTGTGCTTCAGAAAAAGATCCATCTTCATTTTGAAACTGTGGATTGCTCTTGTAGTTTGCTTTAACTTGATCAGCAACTTTTGAATCGGTAACTTGTATTCCAGCTGCTTCAATTTGTTGTGCTAGTACTGCGTTTCTAACCTCTTGATCCCATACTGATTTTACAGCCTGAACTTGAGAGAAATTAGCACCTCTGTTTTGAGAAGCATTTTCTACTTTTCTTGCAAAACTTTCACGATTAATTTCTGTATCGCCTACATATCCTACAGCATCAGCTTGTTTCTGTCCATCTGATGTAAGGACACCTTGAATAATAAATGCAAATAATGCTAGTGCAATTACTAAAATCAGAATAACTCCTTGATTTCTAATTTTACCTAATATCGCCATTGTTGTTGATTTAATTTTTTAATGAGGGCGAAAATAGTGTTTTCCGCCTAATAAATAAAGCGTGAGACACCTTTAAAACCATGTTTTTAGCATAAAAAGGAATAGGGTAGTGAAGATGATGCGTTTTCCGCTTTCGCGAAAGCGGAATCACTACAAGCTTTATACATGACCTATCGTTATTTGAGTATAATGAAGAGATGAAAAACTACTCTGGCTCTCCTAAAGTAAGGTGTACTAGATCTATCTTATTATCAGATTTTTCTAAGATTTTATAGATGTTGCCATTGATGACCACAATGTCTCCTTCTTCTGGTATGCCAGCGGTTTCATTAACAATAAGTCCACCTAAGGTTTCATATTGATCACTTTCTGGAAGGTCTAGTTTGTAATTTTCATTGATTTGATCTACCTCTAGGCGTGCACTTAACCTAAACTCTGTCTGGCTTATTTGTTGGTCAATTAAAGAGTCAGAATCATGCTCATCTTCTATCTCTCCAAAAAGTTCTTCGATAATATCTTCTACAGTAATTAAGCCGCTGGTCCCACCATATTCATCCAGCACAATGGCGATACTTTTATGCCTTTTAATTAATAGGCTTAAAACATCTTTGGCCAGCATCGTTTCTGGCACATTGATTACGTTACGTTTAACTTTTTCAATGCTTTCTGGAGATTTGAATAGGTCAAAACTATGAACATAGCCAGTAATGTCGTCAATAGTATCTTCATGAATGAGAATTTTTGAAAGTCCAGTAGAAACAAACTTTTTATTGAGCTCTTTAACATCTGTATCTTGATGCACAGCGATCATTTCTGTTCTAGGTACCATTACTTCTCTAGCTTTCAGACCACCAAAGTCTAGTGCGTTTTGAAAAATCTGAATTTCCGTATCTAGATCTTCTTGAATCTGGACACTTTCCATTTGTTCGGTAATGTAATTTCCTAACTCTAGTTTTGAAAAGGTAAGCTGCAGTGCATCACCATCTGATTTAAAAAAAGTTTTTAGTATAAAATCAGATATTTGAATACAAAACCAGGATACCGGCCAGAATAGTAAATAGAAAACATAAGCTGGCAAAGTAAAGAACTTCAACAATTCATTAGAATAGATTTGAAAAAATACTTTAGGTAAAAACTCAGCCGTTAACAATATAATGAGCGTTGTTAGAACTGTTTGAGTAAGTAAGTTGTTTAACGCATCTGCATATTGTGGATATGCGTTTACTAGGTAACCGCTCATTAATGATTCCATGGCAAAACCATAAACGACTAATGAGATACTATTACCTATAAGCATGGTAATAATAAACTTAGATGGTTTTACGGTTAAATTGCGCAAGACACGACCTATAAAGTTGTTTTGACGCTTTTCAAGCTCAATATGGATCTTGTTAGAAGATACATAAGCGATTTCCATTCCTGAGAAGAAAGCGCTCGAGACTAGCATCAAGATAATAATAAGTATCTGTAGGAGCATTTTTATTTATTGCGTTCTTCAAATCTACGACGAAAACGTCGCTTAAAGAAGAACATAAAAATTGCAACTATTGCCATACCAAAAAGCAGGTAGGCTTGATTAGGGTTGTTGCCTAATTCATAAAATCCTGTAATGATGAAAATCACGGCAAAAATTATATAGGCGTATTCGAAGTATTTAAAAAATTTACTCATTGTTTTGATTTTGGTATAAAGGTATCATTAGGCTCTCTTGCTTGATAAATAGAGAAGTCTTCATTTGCGTCTAAAATGGATGCAGATGTACGACCTAATTCTTGGTTTGTTTTTGAATCTTTTATTAAAATTTCAAAAGGTGGCTCGTTAGTAAAAATCCACTTTGCTGTCTGATCCCAGTACAATTGAGACCCTTTAAATGTAATGCTATCACTGGTAACAATATTTACATTTCCTTTTAAATCGACTAAGTTAGTTAGGTCGTAAAGAGTACCAGAGTCTGCGGTAATGCTTGTGATCTGTGTAGAGTCATTTTTATATTCATAGACTTGCACTTTAATACCGTCAGGAAACTGTGTGTAAGGAAACTGATCGTTAGAAAAGTCTAACATGGTTTTACCTTGTAAAGTCAGTTGAAGCTTTCCACTATCGGTATGTTTCAATAGCATTTTATCTACTTCGCCCACAGGTTCGTTAGATGCTATTTCCATTTTTTGAATGGCTTTAAGGTTATCATCACATGACGCAAAAAAACAGATCACGGCAAAAGCCGTGATCGTGATTTTTAATATGTGAAAATGATTTCTCATTAGAAATTTGGTATTCTTACAGATTCTCCTACCCAGCAATTAAAAGTTATCGTCTGGCCAGAATTATAATCTTGATTAGAGAAAATGTCTCTCTTGCTAGGTGCGGCACCATTGTAACTAGCTACATATTTAGCAGCTGTTCTTTTTAAGGAAGGATCTACTCTTCCAGCCTTTTCTGCATATCGAGCAGCTACCCAATAAACAGCTCTTTTTTCTAAAGGATTTGCTCCACAACTTCCAGTACTATTGGCAACCATATCAGCTATCTTTAAGTATGGTTGTCCAAAAGATGGTTTCAACTCTGTGGCATCTAGATAAGCTCTTCTTGCACTACCGAATTGTCCTTGAGACTTATAAATATTACCTTTCTTGTAGTAGATAGAGGCTTTGTCATCGTTATCAATACCTAATTCAATTGCTTGATCCCAGTATTGAAACTTCTCTTTTGTTGTAGTAGCAATGTTACCTAATCCCAAAGCTGTTTTAGCACTTGGATTGATTGCGTGTAATGCCTTTACAGATTTGATATAAAGCGGTGCGTCTGTACAGTCTTTCTTTTGTAACCTTACTAGTACATTACTTAACCATTCTTTATTAGTCTTGTTCGTTTCAAATTCTGCATCATACAAAGGGATTAACTTATCACAATCTGCAAGTTCTCCTAAAGTACCGTTCACACTTCCCATGACAATACCATAGTTTTTTAGGTTTGCTTCTTGGTATCCTATATTTTTCTCTTCCTTTTCAGTAAGATCTGTAGTTTCTTGCTTAGTTAATAAATCAGCTACTACTTTAGATCTTTCATCTTGAAGAGATTCAATATGACCAGTTAATTTATCATAGATATTGAAAAGTCTTTGTAGATCAAGTTTGTTACTTTTATATTGCTTCTCTGCAAGTGAGAAGTAAGTCATCATACCATTAGGATCAGTAAAATTTTCTTGATCTGTGTTAAATAGGTTATCTAACATATTAAATTGCTCATCTGTAGAACCTACTTTATACTTGCGCATAGTTCTAGCAATCTCAATTTTCTTTCTTGTAACATCTACCTTTTCTGGGTAGTTAGAAACTTGAGTGTTCAGCATCTTTAATAGACCAGTTACATTATCTTTTTCAACACCTACTTTTTTCTTTAATCTATTTTCATAGATCTGCTCACCGTATTGATATATGGCTAGACTTGCGTCAGGACATTTCTCAATAAGAGGATTTAATTGCTTGTAAGCCGCATCATAGTTTTTTGCTTTTGCGTCTTCTGCAAATAAGCTTAACATATTCCCACATTCTGGTGATACTTGCGCTTTCGCGAAAGCAAAACTAAACAAGGTCAAAGCTATTAATATTGTGTTTTTAAGTCTCATAATAATGGTTTGTATTGTTCTTAATTGTATTTTCTTTTAATAAACCAGATATCGTTCAGTGATAAACCAATAGAAAAATTAACAAATCTCTCTTTTATAAGTCCAGCGTCTTGAGTACCTCGCTGGCCAAATTCTACACCGATATTAGCGTTTGAAAAGCCGTTACCACGTCCAATCGGTAATCCTAACCCAAAAGATATGCCAAACTCATTTATGTCTGATGAATTGACGCCGTTGCCACTTAATTCTAGTCCCAATTCTTCATAACGGATACCACCTCGGTATACAACTCTATCCCAATAACTAGTAATACTGTTATAATTTGGGATGTAGAATCCGCCAGCTCTGAAAGAATCTGCATCTTTAAACACAGTACCTTGTGGGGCAAAAGATCTGGAGGTAATGGCGCTTGTTCCTCTTGTAGAATATTCTACGCCTATATTCCATTCAAGTGGTTTACCGATAGTTACTCCTAAGGTTAGCTCTGAAGGTAGTTTCAGGTCTTCCTCGCTTAATTCTGATTCTCTTTGGTTAACTGTTGTTTCGGTTAAGTTTGCACCTAATATGAAATTTGAAAACGTACGTTCATTTTTTGCATTTATATTACTTTCTGGACTATAGACAGCACTTGCTTGTAATTCTAGTTGGTCACTAATCATTTTTTGATAATGAAGGCCGAAATTAAAGGAGGCGCCGCTAAAGTCTGTTTCATTATTCTCGTTAGTTCCAAATTGTACGTCACCAACCGCAACACTTGAAGAGTTTGTTTCTTCTCCAAAGTTGTACCTGAATTCACCACCTATACTCAATTCTGGGGTGATTTTATAACCTAAACCAAAGTAAGCTCTACTAATACTACCTTCTCCAGTGTATCGAGAATACAATGTCTCTGTTACATTTCCAATTTCATAACCTACTGAATTGAAAGGTACAAGACCAAAACCAAAGGCGGATTTTTTGCCGACTGGAATTCCAATACTTACATATTCAATGGTAGTAGCGTCATAAGAATCATTTTCGGTATCTGTAGTTGCCCAAGTTTTAGAGTGGACTGCTCCTAAGGAATATGTAGTTACCCTAAGGTTTCCATATGCAGCTGGATTCCTTAAGTTGATATGAACACTATCTACGTAGGTAAGCATACTACCCATACTGCGATTTTCAATAGTACCTTTAAATGTTTGTTGTCCTAATCCAAAGAAGGAGTAAGGTGATGAAGTGCGCGATTGAGCAAAACTATTTATACTGGTAAAAAGTACTATAGCGATTATTAGACTTCTGATCATAGATTTTTATTAAATAAGAATAAATAATAGATGCCGTGAAGCATCAAAAAAGGCGTGGCAAAGAAACGGTTTTTAAGTTGTTTTATCAATAGCTCACTATCACCTCCTGTTATAAATACTTCTAAATCCTTATTGGATTTAGTATACTGTTTGATCGCAGCTTTTACTTCTAAAGCCAAACCATTCATAACACCACTGTGAATCGATGTTTTAGTGGTGTTTCCAACTAATTCTTCAGTGTACTCAGGATGTAATAACGGTAAGTTTGCTGTAAAATTATGAAGAGATTCATAACGTAATCTCAAACCTGGTGATATGGCGCCACCATAGTAATTTCTGTCTTCATCGATGAAGTCATATGTCACGCAAGTACCAGTGTCAATAACTAATATGGGTTTGTTTTTTTTAGATAAAGATAGTGCTCCTGCTACAAGCGCTATACGGTCGTTACCTAATGTTAAGCTTTGATAAAGATTGTTAAACGGTAACTTAATGGTGTTGTTAACTTCAAAAACAGTTTCAAACTTCAATTTAAGGTATTGTAGTAATTCTTTTGGAAAAATACCTACGTTACAGATTGCTGTCTCGTGTATGTCTTTAAAGTTATCAAGTAGGTTACTTAAATCAGTAGTGAATTCTTTAACATTAGAGCGAATAACTTTATAAATATTCTTGTGATCCATAACCGCTATCTTTATGGTAGTGTTTCCTATGTCTATTGCTATAATCATACAATCTATTTCACTATGGTTTTGTAAATAAAAACTATTTTAAAAGCAAAAAGCCCGATCCTAAGATCGGGCTTTTGTGGTACCTCCAGGAATCGAACCAGGGACACAAGGATTTTCAGTCCTTTGCTCTACCAACTGAGCTAAGGTACCTTTTGCTCGCAAGCGGTTGCAAATTTACATAATTATTGATATGTTGAAAGCTTTTTTTAATTTTTTTTTTAAAGTTTTTTATTTCCTGAAGCCTTTCTGTTCTAAAATACTTTCTAAACCTATACCTCTTGAACCTTTAAGTAATATAGTCTGCTCTTTATCAGTGTTCAAGGTAAATGATTCATTAAAGCATTCTTTATTTTTATATTGTTTTGAGCGTTGAACTTTCGTTTTGCAAAAATTTTCTCCAATCAATATCACTTCGTTGATCATTAGTTTTTCTGCAAAAGTTGCTATTTTTTGATGTTCTTCTTCTGCATATTTTCCTAACTCAAACATATCTCCTAAGATTGCTAATTTATATGGGGCTTCTTGAATCTCTAGGTTTTCAAGAGCTACTTTCATGCTGCTGGGATTTGCATTATAAGCGTCAAGTATAATCTTGGTTTTTCCATTCTTTATTATTTGTGATCTATTATTGCTAGGTATGTAATTACTCAATCCTTTAACTATGTCTGCTTTATCGATATCCATTAATACGCCTACGGTGTAAGCAAAAAGTGCATTATGGTAATTGTATGTTCCAGTAAGGTTTGTTTTTATCAACTCACCGTCTGTGATAAATGTTAAGTATGGAGTTTCTGAATATACGGATGTATTTTCTGGAGTAAGGACTTGTTTAATTCCTAATGAGCGTACGATTTGTTCAGGATCCCATCTGCCAATAATCACGGTCCTTTTGTTTTGTTTAAGATATGTATACAATTCACTTTTACTAGTTTTAACGCCTTCAATACTTCCAAAACCTTCTAAATGAGCTTTTCCATAATTGGTTATTAGTCCAAAATTAGGCTGCGCGATGTCGCAAAGAGCTTCAATTTCTTTTGGGTGGTTTGCGCCCATTTCAATGATTCCAACATGTAAACTGTTGTCAAATGATAACAATGTAAGAGGGACGCCTATGTGATTGTTTAAATTGCCTTTAGTGCCTTTTACTCGCAGTTTAGTAGATAATACAGAAAGAATCAACTCTTTTGTAGTTGTCTTTCCGTTACTTCCTGTCAGGGCAATTATAGGTATATTTATGTAGTTTCTATGAAAAGTAGCGAGTTGTTGAAGGCATAACAATACATCTTCTACTACAGTTGCTTTAGAATTGTTTTTCCATTTTATATTGCTTGTAACAACGTGCATGGCTCCATTTTCTAGTGCCTTTTCAACGTAAAGATTGCCATCAAAATTTTCACCAGTAAGAGCAAAGAATAAATTTCCTTTAACGATTTTTCTCGTATCTGTGTTAACGCCAGTGGAATCTAGAAATATATTGTGCAGTTTTGGGATCATTCTATTTAAATAAAGGATATAAAAAAAACCCTTAAATTAAGGGCTTTTTGATTATTATGAAAGTAGTCGTTTTATTAATTACGAGATCTCTTAGTTTTCTTTGCTTTTGATCCTACTCTTGACATTGCGCAACGGAAACCTAAATCATCTTTTGCCATGTCTTGTGGATATGATCTTCTAGCTGCAGGATCTAGCCAATAAGCTCTATCTCTCCATGACCCTCCTTTTATAACTCTTACCTCATTGTTGATTAAAGAAGTTCTGCTAGATTCTTTGTCATATTGACGATCTAAGTTTCCTAAAGAGTCAATACTTACACTGTGATTAGGAGAGTTATACATGCTATTATTTTTGTCACTAAGACGTTCTGGCTTATCAAAATATTTTGTTGATTGAGAATCACCATCACGGAAATCACGGTTATCACTCCTGTCAAAGTTAGTTCTTAAATAAGTCTCGTTGTCATCTATGGACTCTTGTTGTATTTCACCTGGTAAAGCTCGTGCAATTAGTTTACCATTGCTTAAAGTGTCGTAAGGAATAGAGTCTGCACTTACTACAGCAATCATTCCATCAGCACCAATTTTGTTTCTTGTGTACACGTTACCTCTGTAGTAATTAAAGTCATTGAATTCATCATCTACCATTGGTCTGTACACATCAGCAACCCATTCAGAAACATTACCTGCCATTTCATAAACTCCAAAATCGTTAGGCTCATAAAATTTTACAGGAGCAGTAATATCAGCGCCATCATCACTCCATCCAGCTATACCACCGTAATCTCCATCACCTTGCTTAAAGTTAGCCATATGATCTCCTCTACTTTTACGTTTCCCGCTTCTTGTATATTGTCCATCCCATGGGTATTTTTTTCTACCACGATAAGCATTATACTCGCGTAAACTTCCTAAACCTAATGCTGCATATTCCCATTCTGCTTCTGTTGGTAATCTGTAACCTGGTAAGATAATACCATCTTTTCGGGTAACATAAAGTCCTTTTGCTTCTCCAGTTCCATCGCCGGCTTTAGCTGCTTTAGCTGCTTTTTTCTTTTCTAACGACTGAGATCTTTTACCACCTTTAGTTTTTTCTTCATCACCACCATAGGTTAAAGTAGGTGCGTTTAAATACGTTTCTGTATTAAATGTGGATCCTGCCTCTTGATTTGTTATGGCGTCTTTTGAAGTGTAGCCTTGTTGGTTAAGAATAAGTTCGTTTACACGTTCTGTTCTCCAGTTTGCGTATTCTACAGATTGAATCCATGTAACACCTACTACTGGGTAATTTTGATAAGCTGGATGACGTAGGTAATTTTTAGTCATTTCTTCATTGTAGCCCAATCGGTTTCTCCATACTAAAGTATCAGGAACAGCTCCGTTATAGATGTTACGATACTCTTCATCTTCTGGTGGGAATACTGCCTTTATAAATTCTAACATTTCAAGGTACATTCCATTAGTAACTTCAGTTTCATCCATATAAAAGGATTGAACATGCTGTTGATTAGGAGTGTTGTTCCAATCGTGCATAGGATCATCCTTGACACGACCCATAGTGAAGGTTCCTCCTTCTATAAATACAAGTCCTGGACCAGTAGCTTGTTCTTTATATTTAGTATTCAATTCAAAACCGTTTTTACCGGTAACGTCCCATCCAGTTCCCCTAGATGTAGATGTGTAATCGTTTCCACCACCACAACTCACTATCGCTATTCCAGCGAAGAGTGCAAAGACTGCTTTTACTACAAAGTACTTCTTCATTTTAAGAATTTGTTTTGAAAAATGAGTCGCAATATAATTATTTCAATTTAATACGAAAGCATAAATTTACATTATTCGCGTTACATTTGGCGTTCAAGTTTATTAAACGGTTTGAAATAACGTTTATTACTCATTTTCATAATATTTTGTGAAATTTTATCGCATACTAATTTTTGATAATCACCGTTAATCAATTGATGAAGCATTTTTTTTATATAATTACCTTCTTTCTTAGTATTACCACGCTTGCACAGAGCGGTAGTGAGTTAGTTGAATGGCAATCGTTTAAATCTTTTGATATAGGGAATCAGCAACTTAAAATTCCTTTTTTTAATCAAAATCATGAGTTTTCAGATGGGAAATTATTTTGGATAAAAAGTTTTGAGATAAAACAAAAAGCAGATGAGTTTTCATTAAGTATTTCAAATTTAAGAACTCAAAATGTTAGTTCAGCAGATTTAGGGCAGTTAGATAAATCAAAAATCCCTAGTGAGTTTCAATATTCTTTAAGAAATGCGCTTTCGCGAAAGCGTAATTATGCTCAAATAAGTATCTCACCTATTTATAAACAGGGAAATCAATATAAAAAGGTGATCTCTTTTGATTACAAGTACGAGTTAGCTGGTCCAAACTTTAGAGCTAAGAATGCTGTTTTTGGTAATTCTATTTTAGCTTCTGGAAACTGGTACCGGTTTAAAGTGGATAAAACTGGGGTGAATAGAATTAGTCGCTCATTTCTTTCAGGTCTAGGTATTGATGTGAATTCTATAGACCCTACGAGGATTAAGATTTATGGTCATGGAGGAAAGTCTCTTCCTGCGGTGAATAGTGATGACCAATTTTATGATTCTCCTGAAATTGCTATCACTGTAACTGGAGAAAGTGACGGAAGATTTGATGGTAATGATGAAATACTTTTTTATGGTGTCGCAACTGATTCTGATTATGTTGTAGAAAATGATAGTTTTATTAATCCTTATACAGATGATGCATACTATTACATAACGGTGGATGGTGCCATAGGAAAGCGTATTTTACCACTTATACAACCTAGTGGTGTTCCAGCAGTTACTTATGATTACTTTTATGCTAAAAAGCATTATGAAGTGGATGAAAGAAATATTGCATCCATAGGTCGTTTATGGTATGGCGAGCGATTTGATTTTGAGTCAGAACAGTCTTTTGAATTTGAATTTAATAATGTCTTAAATACTTTGCCTGCAACAGTCAGAATAGCCACAGGTGCAGTCGCAGATAACCCTACCTCAATGTCTATTTCTATAAATGGAAATGCGTTAGGTAATTCTTCTTATGGCGGTCTAGCAGGTCAAAATATTGATGCTGCAAGAAGGGCAGTACTGTTAAACACAAATACTAATATTTCTACTAATGACGTTACTGTTACGCTTACGTATGATAACTCTGGTAATCCTGGTGCGTCAGGATATTTAGATTACATCAGTCTGGAAGTGCCTCAATCTTTAACAGGTGTTGGACAGCAATTTCGATTAAGCGTGCCTGCGGCGGCTGGTCAGACTGGGGTTGTTCAATATCAGTTTAGTAATGCTACTGATATAAATGAAGTTTGGGATATTACTGATCCTTATAATGTGCGTAAGGTTTCTAATTTAGGTCAAGATGCAAATTTTTCTTTTGTAGATAATGGTGGACAAATAAAAGAATATCTCGCTATTGATACTTCTGATTATTTTAACGTTGTTTCTATAAGCAATAATCGCGTTGAAAATCAAAATCTTAAGGGAACCATATTTGACGATCGGTCTGGTGTTTTTAGAGATATTGACTATTTAATTGTCACACCAGCTTTCCTTGAGTCAGAGGCGCAGCGATTAGCAAATTATCACATTACAGAGAATAATTTGAATACCAAAGTGGTAACCTTACAAGAAATTTATAATGAATTTTCTGAGGGAAGACAGGATATAAGTGCGATTAGGAATTTTGTTAGATATATTTATGATAACGCATCTTCACCTGCAAATAGGATACAATATTTAAACTTATTCGGTGACACTAGTTATGACTATAAGGATAGGATTAGAGTTAGGGATAATATTGTGCCTACATATTTATCGCGTAACAGTGAATCTTTGACAACATCTTATTGTACAGATGATTTCTTTGTGTTTATGGACAATGGAGAAGGAACTGTTTCCCGAACTGATTTGATGGATCTAGCAGTAGGTCGAATGATTGTCAGTGATCTGCAAGAAGCTCGAGAAATGGTTGACAAGGTGATAAGTTATACTGCGGAGCCGGCGTTTAATAAATGGAGAAATAACATTACATTAATAGGAGACGATGTAGATATTTTAAGCGACAAGATTTTACAAGAAAATGTAAATGATCTAGGAGATGAGATTTTTGCTAATCGTCCAGATTATAACATAAATAAAATTTTATTAGATAGTTACCAGCAATTTAGTACCGCTGGAGGCCCTAAATATCCTGACGCAGTTAATGATATAAGAGACGCTTTTGAACAAGGTTCTTTAGTGATTAATTACTTTGGTCATGGTAATGAAGATGGTCTTGCTAGGGAATTTGTAATCACACAGTCTCTAGTTCAAAACTTGCGCAATCCTAATACTTTACCTTTATTTATTACGGTGACTTGTGAGTTTACTCGATATGATAATCCATTAAGGGTTAGCGGTGGAGAGTTGACGTATTTGAATCCGCAAGGAGGCGCTATTTCTACAGTAGCAACTAATAGGTTGATCTTTGTAAATGTTGGGTCCAGTTTTAATAATATTATTGATCAATATTTATTTGGTTACGATAATATAGAGCCTATTTCTATGGCTGAAGCATTGCGTCTCTCTAAAATTGATCCGCAATTTCAAGGAAGGGAAACAAGAAGGGTGATTGCTTTTATTGGAGATCCTGCTTTAAAATTAGCTTTTCCAGTTCCTAAAGTAGAGCTTACAACAGTAAATGGTAATCCCATTGCTACAAATACAGACGTCCTAAGAGCTCTTGATCGCGTGCGTTTAGGAGGAGAAGTCCAGACTTTTTCTGGGGTTCGTATACCTGATTATAACGGGAACTTGTTTGTTACTGTTTATGATAAAAATGTCAATCGACAAACATTAGCAAATGATGGTACTAGAGATACATCTGTTACAGGAGATCCAATTGTTATATTACCTTTTAATCAATTAGGAGAGGCATTGTTTAGAGGTCAGGCAACAATAGTTAATGGCGAGTTTGAGTTTGAATTTGTCATGCCACGAGACACGCAAATACCCATAGGTAATGGTCGCGTTTCTTTTTATGCAAAAAGAGATAATATTCCTGAAGATCAAAATGGTTTTTCTCAAGATATAAGAATGGGCGGTATTAATCGTAATGCGCCATCAGATGATGTAGGTCCAGAAGTAGAATTATTCATGAATGATACTAATTTTGTTTCTGGAGGTATTACAGATAGTGATCCATTTTTACTTGCCTTTCTAAATGATGAGAATGGTATCAACACTTCTAGCGGGATAGGTCATGATATTACAGGGATTCTTGACGGTGATGAGACTAATCCTTTTATACTTAATGACTATTATGAAGCAAATGAAGATGATTTTACAAGTGGAAAAGTGTTTTTTCCTTTAAGAGATATCGAACCTGGATTGCATACTCTTAAAATAACCGCTTGGGATACTTATAACAATAGTGCGATGAATGAAATTCAATTTGTCGTTTCAGAATCAGACGGTGTAGAACTTACTAGAGTATTAAACTATCCTAATCCTTTCACTAGTTATACAGAGTTTTGGTTCAATCATAACAGACCTTTTGAGCCATTAGATGTTCAAGTACAGGTTATGACCGTTAGTGGTAAAGTGGTCTGGAGTAAGAATCATAATCTTACCACCACTGGTTTCACTTCTCGAGAAATCACTTGGGATGGAAGAGACGATTTTGGTCAGAGATTAGGAAAAGGAGTTTATATTTATAAGATTACGGTAAAATCGACGTTAACTAATAAATCGTCTAGCAAGATTGAAAAGCTAGTTATTTTATAATAATATTGATTAACATATATTTGCGATTCCATAAAATTTATCAATGAAGAAGATTTTCTTACTTTTTGCCATAGTGATATTTGCTATACCTAGTATAAACAATGCACAGGATAACGATACTCGAGTAATAACAACAGCATTACCATTTTTAAGAATTGCGGGAGACGCAAGAGCTGCTGGGATGGGAGATATGGGCGTTGCAACAAGTCCTGATGCATGGTCACAGCAATGGAACCCAGCTAAATATGCATTCAGTTCAAGACAACATAAATTTGGTGTGGCCTACACGCCTTATTTAGGTAACCTAGTAGATGATATTGCTATAGCCCAATTAGTTTACTCAAATAGAATTAATGAGCAAAGTGCTTTTGCAGGAAGTTTGAGATACTTTTCTTTAGGTTCTATTACTTTACGCCAGGACGCAGCAGATCCAGGTAGGGAAGAGAACCCAAATGAATTTGTGTTAGACGGAACTTATTCACTTAAATTAAGTGAACAATTTGCTATGGCAGTTACAGGACGTTTCTTAAGATCTGATCTACGTATTCAAGGTGTTGATAATGACGCTAGCGCAGCAAATAGTTTTGCGGTAGATGTTTCTGGTTATTATCAATCTGAAGAAAACGCTTATGATAATTTCAATGGCCGTTGGAGAGCTGGTTTCAATATAAGTAATATTGGACCTAAAATAACTTATGACGCAGGTGGGCAGGAAAACTTTATTCCTACTAATTTAGCACTAGGTGGTGGCTTTGATTTTATTCTAAATGATGGCTTCAGCAAAATAGGAGTAACTGCCGAGGTTAATAAGTTGCTAGTTCCTACACCACCTTTGAGAGATGATACTACTGGTGAGATATTAGAAGGTGAAGATAACGATGTTACCTTTATCTCTGGAATATTTCAATCCTTTGGAGATGCTCCGGGAGGATTTAGTGAAGAGTTGAGAGAGTTTACATGGGCTCTAGGCGCAGAGTATACTTATAACGACGCGTTTGCATTTCGTTTAGGCTATTTTAACGAAGCAGATGATAAAGGAGCAAGACAGTTTCTGTCATTAGGAACTGGATTTGAGTTTTCTCAGATCGCTATTGATCTTTCTTATTTATTCTCTACTAGTAGAGTTAATAGTCCTCTTGAAGGAACATTAAGATTTGGTTTGACTTTCAACTTCGGTGACGAATACACAGAATATTAGATCATTAAAAAGCTAGAATTACACACAACCCTAGAGGTTTACGATACTATTGAAGAGCTTGCTGCGCAAGACTTTTCTTTAATGCAGCTTGCCATAGAGGCACGTCATAGAGCCTATGCGCCTTATTCAAATTTTACCGTAGGTTGTGCATTATTGCTTGCAAACGGTGAAATCATTACAGGTAATAATCAAGAAAATGCGGCTTATCCTTCTGGGCTTTGTGCAGAACGTGTTGCTATTTTTGCAGCTGGTTCTCAATATCCAGGTGTTGCGGTTTTGAAACTAGCTATTACCGCAAGTCCCAAAGATAATTCGTTTCATAAACCTGTCCCGCCATGTGGTGCTTGTAGGCAGTCTATTGCAGAGTATGAGAATAATCAGGAAAATGATATTGAACTCTTTTTTATGGGTGCAGCAGGTAAGGTTTTAAAATCTGATTCATTGAGCGATTTACTGCCGTTGGTGTTCGATAAAAACTATCTATAACGATTGCGTACATTTTTAACCCATTAATAGGTTTTTCTTTATCCTTTTTTCATCTATTTTTGTTCTTCGTTTTACTCTTAAGCTGGAATTTGATCTTTATCTTTGATCTTTTATTTCGCTTTCGCGAAAGCGAACTACTTAACAAGCAATTACATGAAAAAAGTCACTAAAGACGTCTTACTCAACTGGTACGAGGAAATGCTTTTCTGGAGAAAGTTTGAGGACAAACTGGCCCAAGTTTATATACAGCAAAAAGTACGTGGATTCTTGCACTTGTACAACGGTCAGGAAGCAATTCTTGCAGGTGCATTGCATGCAATGGATCTTACTAAAGATAAAATGATTACCGCATACCGTAATCATGTGCAGCCTATAGGAATGGGAGTAGATCCTAAAAGAGTAATGGCAGAGCTTTATGGAAAAGCAACCGGTACATCTCAAGGATTAGGTGGATCCATGCACATCTTTTCTAAAGAGCACCGTTTTTATGGTGGTCATGGTATTGTTGGAGGGCAGATTCCTCTAGGTGCTGGTATTGCCTTTGGTGATAAATATCACAACATTGATGCAGTCACTCTTACATTTTTTGGAGATGGTGCAGCACGTCAAGGTTCTTTGCATGAAGCTTTTAACCTAGCGATGTTATGGAATCTTCCAGTAGTGTTTTGTGTAGAAAACAATGGTTACGCAATGGGAACTAGTGTGGCTCGCACAGCAAATCATACCGATATATGGAAATTAGGTTTGGGTTATGAAATGCCTTGCGGACCTGTAGATGCTATGGATCCAGAAAAAGTTGCAGAAGCTATGCACGAGGCTATTGAAAGAGCTCGTTCTGGTGGTGGACCAACTTTTCTTGAGTTAAAAACATATAGATATCGAGGACACTCAATGAGTGATGCTCAAAAGTATAGAACAAAGGATGAAGTTGCCGAATACCAGAAAATCGATCCTATTACTCAAATAAAAGATCGATTAATAAATGATTACAGTGTTTCTGAAGACCATTTTAAACAAGTTGCAAAAAGTGTAAAATCACGTGTTGCAGAATGTGAGAAATTTGCAGAAGATTCTCCATTCCCAGAAAAAAATGTCATGTACGATTCGGTATATGAACAAGAAGATTATCCATTTTTACCAGCAAAATCATAAATTATGGCAGAGGTAATTAACATGCCGCGGTTAAGCGACACCATGGAAGAAGGTGTAGTTGCTGCGTGGTTGAAACAAATAGGAGATAAAGTTGAAGAAGGAGATATTCTTGCTGAAATCGAAACGGATAAGGCAACGATGGAATTTGAGTCTTTTCAAAACGGAACTCTCTTGCATATAGGTGTGCAAGAAGGAGAAACTGCTCCTGTAGATCAGCTCTTATGTATAATTGGTGAAGAAGGAGAAGATATTACTGCACTATTAGATGGTTCAGGATCTTCTGAAAGTAATGAAGAATCAGGAAAAAAAGATTCAAATGATTCACAAGCTTCTAGTGATTCAAACAAGGATGTAAAAGAAGAAGTTTCTAGTTCTTCAGATCTTCCAGATGGTGTTGTGATTGTGAACATGCCACGCCTGAGTGATACCATGGAAGAAGGGACAGTTGCTTCCTGGTTGAAGAAAGAAGGTGATGAGGTAGAAGAAGGAGACATCCTTGCAGAAATAGAAACGGACAAAGCAACCATGGAATTTGAATCATTCAATTCTGGTACGTTGCTTAAAATAGGAATTCAAGAAGGAGAAACGGCAAAAGTAGATTCGTTATTAGCCATTATAGGTCCTGCTGGAACTGATATCTCTGGAATCGATATGGGCGCTACAGCTCCAAAGAAAGAAGAGAAAAAAGAACAGCCTCAAAAAGAGGAGAAGAAAGAAGAGTCAAAGAAAGATGCTCCAAAAGCGGAAACTACAAGTCTGGCAAATGGAAGTACTTCAAGTTCAAGTTCGAACGGAGGAAGGATTTTTGCATCTCCATTAGCAAAAAAGATGGCTGAAGAAAAAGGCATTGATTTAGGTCAAGTTTCTGGATCTGGTGAAAATGGCCGTATTGTAAAAAGCGATATTGAAAACTTTACACCTAGTGTATCTGGAGCGTCAACAGCTCCAAGTTCTTTTGTTGCAGTGGGAACAGAGACTTTTGAAGAAGTTCCTAATTCTCAAATGAGAAAAACTATTGCAAAACGTCTGGGTGAATCAAAGTTTACAGCACCGCATTATTATTTAGGTTTGGACCTAGATATGGATAATGCCATTGCTAGTAGAAAAGCGATCAACGAATTGCCCGATACTAAGATCAGTTTTAATGATATGGTAATTAAAGCGGCGGCAATGGCGCTGAGAAAGCACCCTAAAGTTAATACACAGTGGACGGATAAGAATACTATTATTGCAAAACATATTCATGTAGGTGTTGCTGTTGCAGTAGATGATGGACTTTTAGTTCCAGTATTACCATTTGCAGACCAAATGAGTATGCAACAAATAGGTGCTAAGGTAAAAGAACTTGCAGGAAAGGCACGTAATAAAAAATTACAGCCTGATGAGATGCAAGGAAGTACCTTTACCATTTCTAATTTAGGAATGTTCGGTATCACAGAATTTACTTCTATCATTAACCAGCCTAATAGTGCTATTATGTCTGTTGGTGCTATTGTTCAAAAGCCAGTAGTTAAAGACGGACAGATCGTTGTTGGTAACGTGATGAAAATCACATTAGCTTGTGATCATAGAACAGTAGATGGAGCGACAGGGGCAGCGTTTTTACAAACTTTTAAAGCTTACATAGAGAACCCAATCGTAATGTACGTGTAGTGTCATCAATACTATATTTAAAAAACCACATCAATAGATGTGGTTTTTTTATTTTAAAATTAAAAGCTTCTTTTCTCAAAGAGTAAATGCTCCTAATCAAAATCATTATCTTTACTATTTTTAAATAACCAACATGAAAAAAATAATTTTAACTTTATTTATTGCATCCATTCTAGTTGCTTGTGGCTCTCAAAACAAGCAAATGAAAACCATGGATAAAGCCATCTCAAATGTAAATAAGAATACAGAAATAAGAATGCCTAAGGCTAGTGCTGTTCAAATTGCGCTAGATGTGCAATATCTTGCAAGCGATGACCTGGAGGGACGTGATACAGGATCTGAAGGCATAGAAAAAGCTGCAGTTTATATTTCAGAAAGATTTGAGGAAATGGGAATAAAACCTTACAAAGGTTCATATATGGATCATTTTACCGTTCAAGATAAAGAGGCGTTTAATGTTGTCGGTGTGATTCCTGGATCAGATAAAGATCTTATTGATGAAGTAATAGTTATCGGTGCGCATTATGACCACATAGGTTTTCAACAAGCAATCGCTGGAGATAGCATTGCAAATGGTGCAAATGATAATGCCACTGGTACAGCGTCTGTTTTAGCGATAGCAAATAATTTTAAAAAACTAGATTTCAATAGAAGAACTGTTGTTTTTGCTTTATTCTCTGCAGAAGAAAAAGGATTGCTTGGATCAAAGCATCTGGCAAAGCGTATGAAAAAAGAAGGGATGAACGTAGTGGCGATGCTTAATTTTGAAATGACTGGGACACCTATGGTAGATCATCCATACATCGCTTATCTTACTGGACATGATACTTCTAATATGGCAGCTGTTTTTAACAAAGAAAATAATGATAGAATCGTGACAGGAAAGTTAGATCAAGCTGCAAAGTTTAATCTTTTCAAAAGATCTGATAATTATCCTTTCTTTGAAGAGTTTAATGTGCCATCTCAAACTTTTAGCACCTTTGATTTTACCAACTTTGATCATTATCATAAAGTAGGTGATGAAACCTCGCAGGTAAACACAACTCATATGGCACAAGTTGTAGATGCAGTGATGCCAGGTATTTTTAAAGTAGTTAACGGAGATAGATTAAAATTAACGCCACAACCTACCATTGATGAGTAAAAGGATAGTTATTACAGGAACCAGTCGTGGTATCGGATTTGAACTAGCTCAATTGTTTTCTAATGCTGGACATGAAGTTATTGCGCTTTCGCGAAATATAAATTCTATTCAAGCACTTGATCAAACTTCTATTCACTCGATCGCAACAGACCTAAGTGCGCAGCATAGTATAAAGGAAACAGCCAACGCTGTCCTAGAAAAATGGGATCGCATCGACGTTCTTATCCACAACGCTGGAATGTTAGTAAATAAACCGTTTGAAGAACTCACTCCAGAAGATTTTCAGAGATGTTATGCCGTTAATGTTTTTGGAGTAGCTGCATTAACTCAAGCTTTATTGCCAGCAATGAATGAGCATTCCCATGTAGTAGCAATAAGTTCTATGGGTGGTATTCAAGGAAGTGCAAAATTTCCTGGATTAGCAGCGTATTCCAGCGCAAAAGGAGCTGTAATTACCTTATTTGAACTCCTTGCAGAAGAATATAAAGAAAATGGACCATCATTTAATACTCTTGCATTAGGAGCTGTACAAACCGAGATGCTAGAAGAAGCCTTTCCAGGTTATCAAGCACCATTAACAGCGCTAGAAATGGCAGACTATATCATGAATTTTGCCTTAACGGGAAATAAGTTTTATAATGGGAAAGTTTTACAAGTAAGTGCGAGTACGCCGTAAGAATATAGATTAATGAACTAGCATTTATAAAACAATATGGTAAAGTGAAAGTTGATCAGGAATACCTTTCCTAAAGTTTGAACTTCAAATTGAACTCATTTATTAGAAATAAATAGCTTTACTTAGCAAACTTCATATTGATATATGCTACCAAATTATGTCTAAGACTAATTTACATGATACAATTTCATTGCAATTATCTCCGCATAAAATGACAAGTAGACTTCCAGGAGAAATAATGGAAGGATGGTGGTATGTTTTTCCAGCTTTAATCATATTTATTATAGTCTACTCATTTTATGCAAAATGTAAAATGAAAAAGATTAAAAGAGAAGACGATTCAACGCGTAATAAGCATTGACTGTAGAGACTAACGACTATGTTTGCTTTAATAAAAATAATAAACAGCAATTAAAGTAGAGTGCAGGCTAGCATGAAATGTCCTTATAACATTACATCAATACATTATCATACTTGAAAATTACTCCGCAACAACTCTAATTCTACCCTTGACTTTTTCAGCAAGTTCACGAGCAGCAACGACATCGCTAGCTACAACGGTAACATGACCCATTTTTCTAAAAGGTCTGGTTTCTTTTTTACCATATATATGTGGTGTAACACCTGGCAAAGCGAGAATATCTTCTATACCATCATAAATAACTTTTCCTGTGTGGCCTTCTTCTCCTACCAGATTCACCATAACGCTGGCAACCGTGCTTTCTGTTGCTCCTAATGGTAAATTACAAACACATCTTACATGTTGTTCAAACTGGTCAGTTATAGCGCCTTCAATAGAATAATGTCCAGAATTATGAGGTCGCGGCGCCACTTCATTAACAAGCAATTCACCAGTTTTAGTCAAAAACATTTCTACAGCAAGTAATCCCACGTGCTCAAATGATTCTGAGACTTTTAAAGCCAGTTCACGGGCACGGTCAGATATATCTAAATTGATACGCGCTGGACAGATGACATATTCTACCTGATTTGCCTCTGGATGAAACTCCATTTCCACTACTGGATAGGTTTTCATTTCTCCATCGTAATTACGTGCAACGATTACCGCCAGCTCCATTTCAAAATCGATCATGTCTTCATAGATACATTCGACCTTTGGTAAGTTGTTCAAATCTTTTGCCTCTCTAATTACTTTAACACCTTTACCATCATAGCCGCCTTCAGCACTTTTCCAGATAAAAGGATAATCTCTTTCATGACTTAGATTAGGTTGGTCATAAACTTCAAAAGCTGCGGTAGCAATTTGTTGATCTTGATAAAAAGATTTTTGGCGTGCTTTGTTTCTTATCAGATTCAAAACTTTCGGACTTGGTGAAACAGCAATTCCTTTATCTTCTAAATCTTGCAAAGCCTGGACATTTACATTTTCTATTTCTATGGTAAGCACATCTACTTGTTCTCCAAATTCCATCACTGCTTCATATTGCATGATGTCACCTTCAAAAAACACATCACATCCTTGAAAAGCTGGCGCAGTATCCTCTTTATCCATTACATAAGTAGCAATGTCCCATTTTCTGGTAGTATAAAGCATCATTTTGCCTAGTTGTCCACCGCCTAAAATACCTAAAGTAAAGTTCGAAGAAAATTGTGTCTGTTTCATATCTCAAAAATAAGGGGATATTTTGAAACCCAACTCTAACTCTAACTAGAATTTCAAAACCTATTTTAAAATTTAGCTTGACTTAACTCAAAGAACCACTGTCAACTGACACTGTCAACTGCTTACTAAATACTATATTTGCAAGAAATTCAACTATTGTGATTAAGATCCACGATCTTTATTTTAAGCCTTTTTTGAGTTCACAAGAAATCGCAGCTGCGATCGATAATCTTGCATACCAGATTAATAGAGACCTCGCTGATAAGAAGCCTATTTTTTTAGGAATTTTGAACGGCAGCTACATGGTTCTTGCAGATCTTACACGCAAGTTTGATCACGAATGTGAGGTTAGTTTTTTAAGAGCCAAAAGTTATGAAGGAACGTCATCAACTGGTGTTGTAAAACTTGGTGACCAATTAGATATTGCTCTATCAGGAAGAACTGTTGTGATCGTAGAAGATATAGTAGATAGTGGATTGACTGTGGTTACGCTTTCGCGAAAGCTACAACAATACCAGCCTAAAGACATAAAGATAGCAACGCTTTTCTTTAAGCCAGATGTATACAGTCAGGATTTGAAAATTGATTATGTAGGGCAAAATATTGAAAATAAATTTGTCGTAGGATACGGCATGGATTATAATAACTTAGGGCGCAATTTGCCCGAACTATATGTACAAACAGAACGTATGAAAAATATTGTCTTATTCGGTCCTCCAGGAGCAGGAAAAGGAACTCAAGCAACTCGTTTAAAAGATAAATACGGACTGGTTCATATCTCTACAGGAGATGTTTTTAGGTATAATATTAAAAATGGAACAGAGTTAGGAACACTGGCAAAGTCCTTTATGGATAAAGGAAATCTAGTTCCTGATGAAGTAACCATAAAAATGCTTAAAGCTGAAGTGGAGAAGACACCAGATGCGCAAGGATTTATTTTTGACGGTTTTCCAAGAACTGATGCGCAAGCAAAAGCACTGGATGAATTACTGGCTTCAAAGAATACTGATATTGCTGGAATGGTAGCTCTTGAAGTAGATGATGAGGTTCTAGTGGAACGTTTACTGGAAAGAGGTAAGGGAAGCGGTCGTGCAGACGATGCTAATGAAGGTGTTATAAGAGATCGTATTTCTGTTTACTATAAGCAAACCGCACCTTTAAAGGATTACTATGCAGCACAGAACAAATATTATGGTGTTGATGGTGTAGGAGAAATGGACGCTATTACAGATCGTTTGAGCGTTGAATTTGATAAGCTTTAGGAGTTAAGTTTTTAAAAAATGTTTAGAGGTTAGTACTCATCCTAGTCCAAATCATTTTAAGAGTGTAAGTGCAACTAGCTTTAAACGAAATTCAAAATAGATTTTTTAAAAATAAATAGGTAGTTTTTAAAACAAATAATTGACAACCTAAAACTGTCAACTGAATATAAAATTATGACTGAAGGAAATTTTGTCGACTATACTAAAGTAACTATCGAATCTGGCCGCGGTGGTAAAGGAAGTACACACCTACACAGAGAGAAGTATATAGATAAAGGTGGTCCAGATGGTGGTGATGGTGGTCGTGGTGGTCATATTATTTTAAAAGGGAATAAAAACTTATGGACATTATACCACTTTAAATACAAGCGACATTTTAAGGCTGCACAAGGTGGTAACGGAGCAAAACAACGTCGTACAGGTAATGATGGAGAAGACATCGTTATAGAACTTCCTTTAGGAACTGTTGTTAAAGATACAGAAACTGGTCAGGTAATTCATGAAATCCTTGAAGATGGTACAGAACATATCATTTGTGAAGGTGGAAAAGGTGGTCGTGGTAACTGGCACTTTAAGACAGCTACTAGACAGACACCTCGTTATGCACAAACAGGAATGGATGGAACAGCATTAGATGTAACTTTTGAACTTAAGATTCTAGCAGATGTAGGTCTGGTAGGATTTCCTAATGCAGGAAAATCGACCTTACTTTCTGTATTAACTTCTGCAAAACCAAAGATAGCAAACTATGAATTCACTACTCTTAAGCCTAATCTAGGAATCGTAGAATATCGTGATTTCAAAACCTTTGTAATTGCAGATATACCTGGAATTATTGAAGGTGCTGCAGAAGGTAAAGGAATAGGACATCGTTTCTTAAGACATATAGAACGCAACTCTACTTTATTATTTCTTATCCCTGCAGATTCTAACGACATCAGTGCAGAATATGATATTCTAGTAAATGAGTTGAGGAAATACAATCCAGAAATGCTAGACAAAGAGCGTTTTGTAGTGATTTCAAAGTGCGATATGCTCGATGAGGAATTGATAGAACAGATGCGCGAAGGACTGGATGAAGAAAGTGCTTTTAATGGTGCTCCATATATGTTTATCTCTTCAGTTTCTCAAATCAATTTAATGCAGCTTAAAGACAGACTTTGGGCAATGTTGAATGAATAAAAGTTTAAATATTTCTTTAAAACAATAGCATTACTTAATCAGTTATCATTACAAATCTATTAGAAATAAATAAAGCCTGAATCATTTAAGATTCAGGCTTTTTGTTTGATTCTACAGTTTTAAATTCCAAACTGCTCAAAGTGATGGTTGAGATGTTTCCATTGCATGATGCCCCATTG
Organism: Nonlabens sp.; assembly: GCF_965657255.1. Taxonomy (NCBI): domain Bacteria; kingdom Pseudomonadati; phylum Bacteroidota; class Flavobacteriia; order Flavobacteriales; family Flavobacteriaceae; genus Nonlabens; species Nonlabens sp. Next base: position 67,020 of record NZ_CBFHNM010000007.1, on the reverse strand, counting down.
CTCTTTGGTGAATTTGCCAAAAACCGGATGAGCCACACGATTTTCATTATCACGATCTTCCCAAAGTTCTTGCATCCATTTTTGTAATTCAGCTTTTTCTTTTTCAAAATCAAAATCGCCAGTACTTCTAAATTCTGGTGGTGTAGGAGCATTCTTCCTAAAAGGCTTAGGACTGTAAAGCATCTTTTTAAAAAGCAGCTTTACCAACCAATTAGGCCTCAAAACCTTTTCAGATTTATTGACTGCTATCTTAAGAGGTTCTTGACAGTGATTGATCATTTGCCCAGCATTCATCTTTCCCCATAGCGGTTGCGATTCTGGTTGAATTTCCTCTAATCTATTTTGTAGCCCTTGATAAGCCTCTGGTTGGAAAAATGATTTCATAGTTTAAGTATTATTCATAGAGCAAGTATTTTACTCTTATTTTTTGATAATCTTCGAGTCCTTTCTTCCAAGTGGCTGCAATTTCCTTTGCGCTCATGCCTTTTTCAATCTGAGCTTGCAGGGTTTCTGTACCAGCGAGCTTAGTGAAAAATGAGTTGAAAAACTTTGATTTGTACGGCGCTTTCGCGAAAGCGTCAACAAGAAAATCTAACTTTAAACGATCAAGTTTTGGGTGCTTTCTTAAATCAACACCATAACATTTCTTACCGTTAAATAATGGGCGTTTTGCACCTACATTAGGCGTAGGAGTGAATTCAAAACCGGTATATTTTACAAGAGATGGAGAGCCATAGACTTGAAATTGCATCTCTGTACCACGACCTACGCTTACATCAGCTCCTTCAAAAAAGCACAGACTAGGATAGAGGTTGATGGATTGATCGTTAGGTAAATTAGGCGACGGCTTGATCGGTATGCTATACGAAGAGTCATGGGTGTAATTCTTGCATTTGACGATTTCTAGATCTGCCTTAAGGTTGTTTTCTAGCCAGTTTTCACCATTAATCATTTTAGCATATTCGCCTATAGTCATGCCATGGACAACAGGAACAGGATGCATTCCTACAAAGCTTTGGTGTTCTTGCTCTAAAATAGGTCCGTCTATATAATGGCCGTTAGGATTAGGTCTATCTAAAAGGATGATTTTTTTATTGTATTGAGCACAGGCTTCCATCACATAATGAAGTGTAGAAATATAAGTGTAGAACCTTGCGCCTACATCTTGAATGTCAAATAAAACGATGTCAACATCTTCTAGTTGTTCTTTAAATGGTTTTTTGTTTTTACCATAAAGAGAGATAATAGGAATGCCGGTTTTTGCGTCTATTCCATCTTTAATGGTTGCGCCTGCATCTGCAGTACCTCTAAAACCATGTTCTGGTGCAAAAACGCGTTTGATATCTATGCCATGTGCAATTAAAGTGTCTACCAGATGTGTGTATCGCACTTTGTCTTTAGATTTCCATTCTTTAGAAACAATGGTATCTCCTGTTTTTACAACGCTGGTTTGATTACCCACTAGAGCAATTCTTTTACCTTTCAATTTTTTTATCCATTGATCCAGTAAGTAGGCTGCCGGAATAGGTTCATTATTATTTGTGGTAATAAGAACATCTTTATAACGTTTTTCTGCTGTAATGATTTTTTCTTCTTTAGGAGAAGTAGGCGAGTTATTGCCACTTACATGAGAATTACAGGAAGTCATTCCTACAACCATAGCGATTATGGTATATTTGAATATTGAATTAGAAAAAGTGAATCTAGAGTATTTCATTGCTAAAAGGGTACAAAGTAGTACGAGCTATAAAAATAGCGTAAGTGCGCCGATTATAAAAATTGCGATAGCAGCAATTGCAATAGGTATTATTGTGATGCTAATCGCTATTGCAACAGGCGTAGGTTTACAAAAGAAAATAAAAGAAAAAGTAAGCGCTTTTAATGGGCACGTTAGTGTGTCACTTTATGATCGTAATAACTCTATTACGACCATTAAACCTATCTCTAGTAATCAAGACTTTTATCCAGATTTTACTGCTGTTCCACAAGTAGATCATATTCAAGCGATCGCTACAAAAGGTGGAATGATACGAACTGCTACTGACTTTGAAGGAATTATTTTAAAAGGAGTAGGACAGGATTACAACTGGCAGTATTTAAATGATTTTTTAATAGAAGGAAATTTACCAGATGTTTCTTCAGATCAAACTTCTTATGATATTTTAATATCAGATGATATTGCAGCTCGTTTAAAATTAAAAGTAGGTGATCAAGCGCCTACTTATTTTATGAAAGCAAACGGTCAGGAACCTATTGCGAGATTTTTTAGTGTTGTAGGTATTTACGACAGTGGCTTAGAAGAATATGATTCTAAGTTTATAATAGGTGACATAAGAAACATACAGCGCATTAATAAATGGGAGGCTGATCAAGTAGGGAAGTTTGAGATTTATATAGACGATTTTGACCAACTTAATGAAATAGGTAGAGAAATCCAGTTAAACACACCATCAGATTTAAATGCACGCACCATTGAACAAGAATTACCAGCTATATTTCAATGGCTTGCATTGTTAGATGGAAATATTTTTGGAATCATAGGGATTATTTTGATTGTGGGAATTATAAATATGATTACTGCATTATTGGTATTGATTCTGGATAGAACAAATATGATAGGTGTACTCAAATCTTTAGGAGCATCTAACTGGACGGTGCGTAAAATATTTCTTTATAATGCTATGAACCTTGTTTTCAAAGGTTTGATAATAGGAAACGTTATTGGTTTGGGAGTGATAGGTATTCAATATTTCTTTAGTCCACTAACTTTAGATCCACAATCCTACCATGTTACAGAGATGCCCGTTTACCTATCATGGTGGCATGTGATAGCCTTAAATATAGGTACATTTGTGGTTTGTTTACTGGCTTTGATTATTCCTACGTTGATCGTTAGTAAAATTAGCCCTGTAAAGGCTATGCGATTTGAGTAAAATTATTTAATTACTTAAAAATGAAATCAAAATTAATTTTAATATCCCTTTCTATTTTGATTTTCTCTTGCAAGCAAGGCAAGGAAAATGAAAAAGCAGTAGAGAAGAATAATTGTGTGATAAGTACTTTAAGTGAAAATAGTCAAATGTACAAGGAAGAAGAGGCAGTTTGTTTTATTGTAAGCCTTTTAGCTGATGATAACGTGACTAAGGATAAAGTTAAAATAATTTTGGAACATGAATTTGAATATATGGATAAGCTCGGTCTAGTTAGCGATTCTAAACCATCTGTCTCACCTGAGCCAGTTGTTATTGATATGGATAAATTAACAGAAAGTATATTTAACGCTAAAGTACTGGACCTGTCTAGAGAACAAATTCGATTGGTGCTAGATTCTGAAACTGATTACTTAAAGTTTATTGGTTTAGCAGAATAGATTGAACTTAGGATATTATGGAATAAAAATTATCTCCGATCAATGATAATTATACATAAGAATATCAAATATAACTCACCTTACTTACCAACCTTTAGAACTATTTTCAGCTTCTAATCGATCCTCAATATGATCTGGAAGTTGATAAAAGAAATCTGTTCCAGTAATTTTCTCAATTTGATCAACGCTAGTAATAAAATCATAGATGGATTTATTAGTGTCTTGATGTGGCATTAGAAAGGCTAACATTTTACCACCATTTAAATCGTTGCGATAAAGAATTTTATAAAACTGTTCTGGTACAGAGACATCTTCAGAACCTATTGATTTTAAACCGTCTTTCAATACGGAACCTGTAATCACATAAACCTCATTATAACGCTTTGCATAATATCTGGTTTTTTGTTCTACAGTATTCCATATTCCAGCATTAAATTCATGGATCTGTGGACTTGTATTTGACGTGAGAAAGGTTTCATCATAAGCCGCTTTAGTAGCTTTTCTGTCTCCAGCAGGAACAAGATGTCCTTTATCATAGCCGCTTTTTTTATAATTGCGCCAGTGTGCAGCCTTTGTTTTTACTTTGTTGTCTATTTCAAAGTAAGGTCTTTTATAATCTTTACTGGTAATGTCAGATGCTCTTAAGATATGTGCGGTCCACTCTGCTTGTTCATGCTGTTCATTGTAAGAAAGGCTATAGGTATGGTGATGGACGATTTGGTTATTTGATTTGGGTAAAAAGTCTTTTCTGGAAAGCGAGCGTATTCCGTCACCATCTACATCATCATTGAGATATGCATCTTGGAAAAAATTTTCTTCATCATTTGTAATCGTGGTGTTATCGTCATAAAAATAATATGCGGCTACACAGCAAAGAACAATAATGGTATAAATAAATTTTCTCATCTAATTTGTTTTAACATCTAGCGCATCGCGTAAGGCATTTCCTAACAACATGAAGGCCATGACTAAAGTCATGATAGCTATTCCTGGTACGATGGCAAGATAAGCCTTGTCTAGAATGATATATTGATAGTGATCTTTAATCATGCTGCCCCAACTAGGCATAGGTGGTTGTGCGCCTAGCCCTAAAAAACTTAACCCACTTTCTATAAGTATAGATGCGGCAAAATTTGCTGCACTTATTACAATTACAGGAGCCATTATATTGGGTAAAATATGTCTTGAAATGATTCTAAAGTTATTAAACCCAAGTGCTCTTGCAGCGGTAACGTACTGGTATTCTTTAGCAACGATCATCTGACCGCGCACGACACGTGCTACTTCTACCCACATCGTTAATCCTACAGCTATAAAAACAGTGAGAAAGCCTTTTCCTAACGCGATACTTATGGCAATGACCATTAATAAAGTAGGAATGGACCAGGTAACGTTTATAAGCCACATGATAGCGGCATCTATTTTACCGCCATAATAACCAGAAATAGCTCCTAATAAAATTCCAATTAGTAATGAAATAAGAACAGCAACAAAACCAATAGAAATACTTATTCTAGTCCCAATCATCATGCGGCTTAAAAGATCACGACCGTATTTATCAGTTCCTAGAAGAAATGTTTTTTCAGTGGTGTAGCTTTCGCGAAAGCGAGATAAGTCCATCCCATCGTCAACAACAAAGTTAGTAGCCACAAAAGGTAATTCTTTTCCATCCACATCAAAAGGTCTATAAGCAATATTACCATTTTCTATTTTTAAATCAGAGAAAGGAACTTCTTCTTTGTTAGATGCTTTTCCATTATACCAATCCCAAAAATTAGTATCTACCTTTTCAGAAGGTAGTTCTAACATATTCACGGTAAATCCCGGAGGTTGTGAATGAATAGAAATATGCATTTGATTTGCATATGGCGTATTGTCTGGAGCGATTACATAAGCAAAAATAGCGATCAACGCATAAAATGAAATCACAGCAAAACTCAAAACGCCCCAGAAGTTTTTTTTGAACTTTTGGAGCGCTAGAGAACGTAATGATGTAGATTTATGAGACATTAATCTTTAACGCTCCATTTAGTTTTATTATCATTTTTTATGTTGTTCATGCGCAAGTCCTTCAATACACTTACCGCCTCGTTTACATAAATATCTTTTTCAAGATTTCTAATCCAGGCTTCTCGTTTATCACCTAAAGCACTATCTGTTTTAACCAATGCTTTTTCATAAGATAGCATATCAAAATTCAGGTTGTTTTTGTAATCAGAAAGAGATTCAAACTTTTCAGTTTGTTTTTCAAGTCTATCTAGTCTTTCTGCATAAGCTGTAAGGTTTAACGGGATATCGTTATCTTCTCTTTGATCACTTAACCATTTTGCATTTTCATCAAGCAACTTGAAGTTAGGGTTTTCATTTACTCTTTTTTGAGCTTTTTCGATAGTTTCTACTAGGTTTGTGTATCCAGTAAATTTTTTATAATCTGCTTTTTCAATCTCATCATAAGGTAAAGGAAATTTTTCATCACGTTCACCTACTTCAATATAACTAAATCTTCCAGGAGTAACAACATCACTTTTTACACCTTCTAACTGTGTGCTACCACCATTAATTCTATAGAACTTTTGAGTGGTTAGTTTTACATAACCTAAATCGCCAAATTGATTATTGCGCACCCATTGATTTAGGTCTTCAAAATTTTGTACTGTTCCTTTACCAAAAGTTTGTGCACTACCTATAATCACAGCTCGATCATAATCTTGTAAGGCAGCAGCAAGAATTTCACTAGCACTTGCACTAAATTCATTAACCATTATTACAAGTGGTCCTTCCCAAAGTATTCTACCACTATCGCTGTCTCTAAGAGTGCGTGTTCTTTTATCTTTTAAGCCTACTTGTACTACTGGTCCTTCTTCAACAAAAAGTCCTGCCATTTCTACAACTTCTCTTAAAGATCCACCGCCATTATTTCGCAGGTCTAGGATGAGACCATCCATGCCTTCAGTCTTTAACCTTTTAATTTCTTCAGCAATATCGTTTCCAGCGGCGCGACCATTTGCATCTTCCATATCAAAATAGAATTTAGGAAGATTGATAAAGCCAAATCGGTATTCATCATCTTCTCCAATAACAGATTTTGCAAAGGTTTCTTCTATTTGTACCACATCTCTAGTAAGCGTAATTTCTTCTATAGAACCGTCTACTTTCTTAAGAGTTAAGATCACGTTAGTTCCTTTAGGTCCTTTAATTAACTCAACGGCATCGCTAATTCTCATTCCTACGATTGAAGTGGCAACAGTGTCTTTTTCTTGTGCGACTTTAAGGATTTTATCTCCTACCTCAATCAGTTCACTTTTCCATGCTGGTCCTCCAGAAATGATCTCTAGAACGCTTATGTAATCCATTTTCTTTTGAAGTCTAGCACCTATTCCTTCTAGCTTACCACTCATAGATGTATCAAAACGATCTTTATTTTGCGGTGGGAAATAGTTAGTATGTGGATCAAAATGGGTGGTAATTGCGTTTATGAAAAGAGCAAAGTAATCCAGACGTTCCACGTCGTCATTATTATCAAAGTTTTCAAGCATTGATTTTTTCATCTCTGCTCTGGTTTCCTTTTCTAATTCTTCAAGACTCTTTTGTTTCTTATCAGGGTTTTCTTTTAATTCTTCTTTTTGCTCTTCTATTTTATCATAATAACTACCTAAAGCAGATAGTTTTAAAATCTTTCTCCAGTGATTTTCGAGTTCTTTTTTATCTTTAGAATAAGCGATCTTTTCATAATCGGTATTGATACGCTCATCAATTGTAAAATCAAAAGGGACTTCAATTAACTCTGCAAATATTTTTTCAGATTCTTCTTGACGTTTTAAGAGTCTTTCATAAGTAAGATTGAATAAATCTACTTTACTATCTCTTATCTGGTCATCTATCAAATATTGATAAGCTTGAAACTCTTCATAATCACTTTGTAAAAAGTATCTTTTACCTGGATCTAGATCTTGAATGTAGTTTTCAAAAATGTCTTTTGAGAATTCATCGGTAAGATCTGCCGGAGAGAAATGATTTCTTTTTAAAACGTGTGATATTAAATTTACAAGTAACTGTTCTTTTTCTTTATCTCCAGGATCTATACTATCATTAGTAAAACTGCAACTTGCGGTTGCCACAAGAAGCGTAAAAACTGCTAGAATAAAATTATTTTTAAGGAAATTCATAAGGATCTTCATTTGTCTCTTTCTGTATATGTAAAAACCGTGCCAATTTAAGTTGGTTAAAGTAAGGCAACATTATTACATGGTACGGCTAATTTACTTAATTTTAACCTCCCAAAAAATCTTATGGAAAATAAAAAGAAACCACTCATTTTAGTAACTAATGATGATGGTATAACCGCAAAAGGAATTAGAACATTAATCAGTATCGCCAGAGAATTGGGTGATGTAGTAGTAGTAGCTCCAGATAGTCCACAAAGTGCTATGGGACATGCGATTACTATAAACGATACACTATATGTAAAAGAGTTTTTACAACATGATTACGATCATAAAGAATATACCACAAGTGGTACGCCTGTAGATTGTGTGAAAATGGCCAGTCATGAAATTCTAGACCGTAAACCAGATTTATGTTTAAGTGGTATCAATCATGGTAGCAATAGCGCTATTAATGTCATCTACAGTGGCACGATGAGCGCAGCAATGGAAGCAGGAATAGAAGGCATTCCTGCTATAGGTTTTTCACTTTGTGATTATAGTCATGATGCAGATTTCTCTCAAGCTAGACATTATGTAAAACAGATCATTGAGCAGGTGTTGGAAAAAGGAATGGCAAAAGGAGTGATTTTTAATGTAAATATTCCCAAAGCTACTAAAGAAGAAATCAAAGGAGTAAAAATATGTCGTCAGGCAAATGCGTATTGGGTAGAAGAATTTGATAAACGCACTAATCCTTATGGTAAAGATTATTACTGGCTTACTGGTAAGTTTGTTAACGACGATAAAGGAGAAGATACAGACGAGTGGGCACTGGCAAATAATTACATTTCTATTGTACCTACACAATATGATTTAACGGCTCATCATTACATAGGAGAACTTAATACATGGGATTTTGGTAAGTAAAATTTTAAAAGGATTTATTTTAGGATTAATTGCAAATTTGATAGGGACTTATTTGTACATCACATTTGTCACTAGTTATGAATTTGAGGAAGCACTTATCGATGGATATAGAGAAGGCTTTTTAGGTAAACTCATAGTTTTAGGAGCCGTATTTAATCTAATACTTTTCTTCTTTTTTCTTACCGGAAAAGTAGGTAAATTTCAAAAGCCTATTCAGCACTATGAAGCACGTGGTGTTTTAATGGCAACTATTATAGCTGGTATTGCCGGTTTTTTACTTAATTTCATAGTATGAAATATTATTTGATTGCAGGCGAGGCCAGTGGTGATCTCCATGGTTCATTACTCATGAAAGAGCTCAAAGAGAAAGATGCAAATGCGCAGTTTCAATTTTGGGGAGGCGATTTGATGCAAGCTCAAGGCGGTAAACTCGTGAAGCACTATAAAGAACTTGCTTTTATGGGTTTTGTAGAGGTGTTGAGTAATCTCAAAACCATTCTCAAAAATATTGGTACGTGTAAAAAAGATATAAAAGCTTTTCAGCCAGACGTTATTATTTATATCGATTATCCTGGATTTAATTTTAGGATTATGAAATGGGCACGATTAAAAGGCTATCGCAATCATTATTATATTTCTCCGCAGATATGGGCGTGGAAAGAAGGTCGTATTAAGGATATTAAAAGAGACGTTGATGAAATGTATGTCATCTTACCCTTTGAAAAAGATTTCTATGAACAGAAACATCAGTTTCCAGTACATTTTGTTGGGCATCCACTTATAGACGCCATTGGCGAACGTGAACAAGTAGACCATATTAAATTTCTAGCAACTTATAACCTAGATGATCGCCCTCTTATTGCGCTTTTACCTGGTAGCCGTAAGCAAGAGATTAAAAAGATGCTTGCGGTCATGTTAGAAATGGTAGATCAATATCCAGACTATCAATTTGTCATTGCTGGAGCACCAGGTCAAGACGAGTCATTTTATAGTAATTATTTGAAAGAATACCCAGTAACACTTGTCATGAATCGCACCTATGATTTAATGAGTCTGTGCCATGCCGCTTTAGTTACTTCTGGTACAGCAACATTAGAGACAGCTCTGTTTAAAGTGCCTCAAGTCGTTTGTTATAAAGGAAGTGCGATCAGTTATAATATAGCAAAACGCATCGTGAGACTAGATTATATTTCACTTGTGAACCTTATAATGGATCAACCAGTGGTAACCGAGTTAATTCAAGCCGACTTTAATAAAAGAAAATTGAAGGAAGAATTAGATCTTATCCTGGATCCTACACAGCGCAACCGCATTTTTGCAGATTATTATGAACTAGAGAAAAAGTTAGGTGGTCTTGGGGCAAGTGAAAAAACTGCTGAATTGATTTATAAAGATATTAAGGAGTAAAACTATTATCGTTTTATGAAGCATTTTCAGAATTGTCATCCTGTTACGAATTTATTTTTATCTCGCTTTCGCGAAAGCGGTAGACCATTCAATCAAGCTTACGGTAACGTTTTTTTGAGAGGTCTAATTTATGGTGTTTTAGTTATGGGGATTTCCTCATGCGGAAGCTCCAAACCAAGAGTTGTCACTACTAAGAAAGAAGCTGCAAAGGCAGGTGCTATTACATCCACATCAAAGCCGCGACCAAGAACTAATAGCAATGCTACTATCAAAAGAGAAGAAGTAGAGCATAATACAGAAGTGAAAGAATATGCAATATCCACTGATTTTATAGACGAAGTGGTGGAGAATGCAAAAAACTATGAAGGTGTGAGGTACCGCTATGGTGGTACAACGACTAACGGGATGGATTGCAGCGGTCTGATAAGCGTTGCGTTTCAAGAAGCGGGAAAATCTATGCCACGTACCAGTCGTGCTTTATATGCTGAAGCAAAAGAATTGAGTCTGGATCAAGCTCGTAAAGGAGATTTCTTATTTTTTGCCACCGGAAGAAATAAAAAACAAGTTAACCACGTAGCTCTAATTACAAAAGTAACGCCAGCCGAAATTGAATTTATTCATTCAACAACCTCTAGAGGTGTAATTACTTCTACCTTAAATGAAGCTTACTGGCTCAATGCTTTTTTAAGAGCCGGAAGGATTGATTAATAGTTTGTTAAGTTAGTTTTGTATATATTTAGTCATGCGCTGGCTAGACTATCCATTTTATAGAATTTTATTTTTTCTAGTAGTTGGGATTATATTTCAACATCAAATAGAGATGGATGATTTGTCTTTTCTAATTAGTAGCGCGATATGCTTTAGCGTCCTAACGTTCTTCATTGTTGTCTCTAAATTTGTCCGTTTACCTAAATTTATTTTTGCCACTTCTACCTATGTGTTTTTCTTCAGCCTAGGAGCTCTGTTATTCTCAAATAAAAATGGGTTATCAAACGATCATTTCATAAATAAACAAGTTCAAGGTCAAGAACATGTTTTACAACTTAATTTAAAACAACGATTAGCACCTAATAAATTTAACGATCGGTTTTATGCTGAGGTGGTCGCCATAGATCAAGAACAAGTTTCAGGTAAAACATTGGTTTTATTTAAACGGTCTGACAGTTTAGATCTTAAAGTAGGTGATCAACTTACTGTTTATGATGATGTGAATATTCCTGCCTTTGCGCGTAATCCTGGTGATTTTGATTATAGAAAGTATTTAAAATCTATCGATGTATACGGTCAGATTTATGTAAACACGCCTAAGATCTTAAGTTATGAAAACGGTTCTCAAGAATTAGGTTTTCTATTGGGATTGAGAAATACCATTTTAGAAAAATTAAAGGCTTCTGGTTTGAATGAAAATCCGCGAGGTGTTATAGAAGCTCTAGTTCTGGGACAACGACAAAACGTAGATCCAGAAGTAACCAAAAGTTTTAGAGATGCAGGTGTCATCCATATTCTTGCATTAAGTGGATTGCATGTAGGAATTATTCTATTAATTCTAAGGATTCTTACTAAACGAATCCTTAGAATTAAATACGGTCGGTGGATTCAAAGTATCGTCCTTATACTTCTTTTGTGGTCATTTGCCTTATTAACAGGTATGTCTCCGTCAATCATGCGAGCAGTTACTATGTTTTCTTTTGTAGCAATAGGATTAAATTTAAAGCGAAAAGGTTCTGTTTACCATAGTTTGACTTTGTCTGCTTTTGTACTGTTGCTATTTGATCCTCGATTGCTATTTCAGGTAGGTTTTCAGCTCAGTTATATGGCGGTTTTCTCCATAGTATTAATTCAGCCAGTTCTTGCTGGTTTATGGCCGTGGCGCAATAAGGTAAAAGACTTTTTCTGGAATATATTTACAGTTACCGTAGCAGCCCAAATAGGAGTTGCTGGCATTAGCTTGTTTTATTTTAATCAGTTTCCAGGTTTGTTTATTTTAGGAAATATGTTGTTACTGCCAGTTTTGCCATTTATAATTGGAGCTGCTTTACTTTTAATATTCTTGTTATTATTAGGCATTCCTACAGAATGGTTGACTACTGTTTTAAATGTAGTTTTAGAATTTATTATTGAAACAGTGGCAAGAATCAGTTCTTTAGAATCGTTCATTGTAAAAGACATACATCTTACTTTTTGGGAAACAGCGTTGATTTATATAGCACTATTCAGTTTTGTACTTTTCTTATTACCCTATTTTAAGCGAAGTAAAAGAGAACGCTTTTATCTTAAGAAACCTAACTGGATGTTGCATGTAAGTTTACTGTCTTTAGTGGTTTTGTTTGGTTTAAAAAGCTATGATAGGATCAATGCAGACAAAGAAACTTTTATGGTCCTGCATCAAGCGACAGGAAGTGCTGTTAGTTTAAGTAATCAAGATCAGGCCACCTTATTCACAGATTTACACGTTATGGATTCTTTGAGAGCGGTTATAAGCTTAGATCGATTAAAAGCCATAGAAACTCATAGGGATAAGAATCTATCTTTAGCCGATTTAAATAACTTGATTAATTATAAAAATAATCAGCTATTAATAATAGGAGAAAATGGATTTTACGATTCGTCAGTTAGGAATGCGACTGTTCTACTTTCTCATTCACCTAAAATAAATCTCGAGCGATTGATTTTAGAAACCCAACCTAAACGCATCATAGCTGATGGTTCTAATTATCGTAATGTGGTTACAGGTTGGAAAGGCACTTGCGATAAAATGGGAGTTGAGTTACTCAATACTCATGAAGTAGGAGCAGTGGATTTGATGATTGCAAATGATTAATTATCATCATCTACCTCTTCAAAACTAGTTTTTTAAGGTTGATATTTTAAAAGTCTTAAGTCGGAAGAGAAATAGTCATTGACGATTAATTTTTATCTCGCAAAATCTATCCGACCAAAACTCGATACCGCTCCTTTTGCCCACCTTTCCTTTTTTAAGGAAAGGAGTCTGTTAGCATTTATTATTTATAAATCCTCTTTTAAGCCTATTTACCCTGTAATTTATATTTAAAATTACGCTGGTAATCGCTCCACTTTTGGCCGGTGTTGATGGATTTATAGGTCTCATCTGCCAGCATGGTGATGTAAATTTCTAGTTTTTTAGCATCTAATTTTCCAGCTACTGGATTGATAATCGTACCTTTTTCATCAAAGAAAACTAATGTAGGATATTCAAATATCTTGATAAATTCTGCAAACTGATGTTGCGCACGATCATTACGTCTTTTAAATGGATTAGCATAAGTCGCACCTTTATAATTGATGACTTCGCTTCCTTCTGCATTAAAACTTACTGGATAATAATTCTCGTTGATAAATTTTGCGATGTCCGCTTTCGCGAAAGCGTTCTTATCCATCCATTTACAGTTAGGACACCAGTCTGTGTAGGATTTCATTAAGATTTTGCGAGGTTCTTTTTTCTGTGCTTCAAGAGCTTCATTCATGGTCATCCAGTTCACTTGAGAAAAACCAAGCGCCGAAAACAATAGAAAAACAATAGGGAATAATTTCATGTTGCTAATTTACAAAATCATAAAAGCAAAAAACGCACCGTAATGGTGCGTTTTTTGTTAAAATAAAAATAGGTTCAGTTATTATCTGATTCCGTGCATCATTTTAACCAATAACCTGCTTATTGCTAGCATGATAACTCCTGCTGCAATAGGTATGATTGTAAATATCATAAAGAAAGTAGCCATACCGTAGTCTTCAACAATAGGGTCAATATATCTTCCTGTAAGTCCAGCTGCGGTATTAGCAATAAAGTTTGCTACAAACCAAATACCAAACATTAATCCTACTAGTTTAGCTGGAGAAAGTTTACTAACGTATGATAATCCTACTGGAGAAACGCAAAGCTCACCAAGCGTATGGAATAAATAAGCTAGAATTAAGAAAATCATGCTCACTGAGGCAGTTTTAGCACCTAACGGAATTCCCATAGATCCAAAAGCTAAGATCCCAAAACCAATTCCCAATAAGATTAAACCTATCGCAAATTTTACAGGTCCAGAAGGATTGTATTTAGATTCCCATATTTTAGAGAAAACTGGTGCAAAAGCTATAATAAAGAATGAGTTCAAAATACCAAACCAAGAAGCTGGAACTTCTGGAGCAGGATCAGTAAATTGTCTATATAACATCCATATCACAATTGCCCAAATAACAACAAACCCTAACCCTAATAGAATATTAGATAGTGCATATTTTGAATAGGTTTGTTTGAATAACATTCCTAAAACCCATGTTATAATAATCATAGGAATTACAGTAAGCAATGTGTTGAAGATTTTAAATATTAATGCTCCGTCACCTTCTAGAACTCTATCAGTATAATCTGCAGCAAAAATAGTCATCGATCCACCAGCTTGCTCAAATGCCCACCAAAAGAAAATAGTAAAGAATGCTAAAACTCCAATAACAATTAATCTGTCAGAAGTAATTTTAGATTTTTTTGCTTGATCCATAGTTGCTTCAACAGCATCTTCAACATCTTCAAAAGCATCTTCTATTACGTCATCAAAATCCTCAGCATCTTTAGGAGATAATCCTATTTTACCAAAAATTTCTTGGGCAAAGTAGAACTGTAACATACCTATAAACATAAAGATACCAGCAAGTCCAAAACCATAATGCCATCCTACAGACTCTCCTATATAACCACATAAAAGAATACCTAAGAAAGCACCAGCATTGATACCCATATAAAAAATCGTGTATCCAGCATCTTTTTCTTTGTCTTCTGTTTTGTAAAGTTTTCCAACCATGGAAGAGATGTTAGGCTTGAACATACCGTTACCGATAATTAAAAGAATCAGACCTAGATAAAAGAATGTACCAGTGAGACCTTCTAATGCCATCGATGCATGACCCAAAGTCATTAATACAGCTCCTATGACTACGGCTTTACGATAGCCAGTGATTTTATCTGCAATTAAACCACCAAAAATAGGAGTAACGTAAACTAATCCAGTATAGAAAGCATAAAGGGTTAAAGCATCAGCACGTTCCCAGCCCCAACCTTCATCAAATACCGATGCAACTAAGAAGAGTACTAATAAAGCACGCATTCCATAATAGGAAAAACGTTCCCACATTTCTGTAAAGAAAAGAACAAAAAGCCCTGATGGATGTCCTAGTACGGTCTTCTGGTTCGTTATTGAACCACCAAATTTATATTCCATAATTTTAGTTTAATATTTCAGATTAGTTGATTGTAATAATTATAAATTCTCTTTGATGAAGTCGGTCATCTTATTGTATAAATGGATTCTAGTGTTACCACCATAAATTCCATGGTTTTTATCAGGATAAATGGCCCAGTCAAATTGCTTGTTTGCTTGTACCAGTGCTTCTACCATTCTCATGGTGTTTTGTACGTGTACGTTATCATCTGCAGTTCCATGAATAAGTAAGTATTTACCTTTTAATTTATTCACATGATTGATAGGACTATTTTCATCATAACCACTTGCATTTTCTTGTGGTGTTGTCATGTAACGTTCTGTATAAATAGAGTCATAAAACCTCCATGAGGTTACTGGTGCGACTGCAATAGCCATAGTGAAGGTGTCATTTCCTTGAAGTAAACAGTTAGAGCTCATAAAACCACCATAACTCCAACCCCAAATTCCTACACGATTAGCGTCAATGTGACTCATAGCTCCTAATTTTTTTGCAGCAGCGATTTGATCTTCTACTTCGTACTTACCTAGTTCTTTTTGTGTAACTTTTTTAAAGTCAGCACCTTTATAGCCAGTACCACGTCCATCTACACAAACAACGATATAACCTTCATTTGCTAGCATACTGTACCAGAAGTCGTTTGCTCCATACCAGCTGTTTGCAACAGATTGTGATCCAGGACCACTGTATTGGGTCATAAACAATGGGTACTCTTTATTTGGATCAAAATCTAATGGTTTCATAGTCCACATGTTCAAATCATTTCCATTGATATTGATCGTAGAAAATTCTTTTTGTGAAACTTGATAATCATTAAGTTTTACTTTTAGATCATTGTTATTCTTGATCTCGCGAACTGTTTCACCGTCTTTAGCATTGTTCAACGTATAAACTGGTGGAGTAGTTGCACTGGAATACGTATTTATATAATAGGTAAAATTCTTACTGAAAGAAGCGCTGTTAGTTCCTGTCTGCGAGGATAGTTTTTTCTTCTTTTTCGCCTTGAGCGATATGGAATAAATACCACGGTTTATAGAACCATCTTCAGTACTTTGATAATAGATGCGTTTAGAATTTGTATCATAACCGTAGTAAGAAGTTACGTCCCAGTTTCCTTTTGTGATTTGGCGCTTTTCAGTTCCGTCTGCGTCGTATAAATAGATATGTCTCCAGTTGTCTTTTTCACTAGTCCATAGAAAACTACCGTCTTCTAGAAAAGTAAGATCATCTGTCACATCTACATAAGCGTTGTCTTTTTCTGTAAAAGCGATACTGGCTTTACCGTTTGCATCGATGTAATAAAAATCTAAAACATCTTGATGTCTATTTAAAACTTGTGCGGCAAGTTTACCATTAGGTGAATAATTGATTCTAGCAACATAAAACTCTTCATTGCGTCCTAGTGCGACTTCTTGTCTAGCACCTGTTGCTAATGTAAACTGATGTAACGCAACAACGGCATTCTTTTCACCAGCTTTAGGGTATTTAAAAACGTATGGCTTTTGATACAATTCGTTTCCATAGACATCCATTGAAAATTCAGGAACTTCACTCTCGTCAAAGGAAATAAAAGCGATTTGCTCACTATTAGGACTCCATTCATAAGCTTTTACAAAAGCAAATTCTTCTTCATAAACCCAATCCGTAACTCCGTTGATAAGCGCATTATTTACACCATCATTAGTTGCTTGAATTACAGCGCCAGATGCTAAGTCCTTATAATATAGATTATTTTCAAAAACATAGGCTACTTTTTTGCCATCAGGAGAAAAAGAAGGACTTCTTACTAGGTCATCGCTTAATAAGGTTATTTTTTTAGTTTTGAGATCAAGGATATGAACCTTATCATAAGAACTACGTCTAAAGATTTGATTGCTTTCTGAAATGATCATCATTTGGGACTCGTCATCGCTTAAGATATAATCACGAATGGTAATTCCTAAGTCGCTGCTGTTTACTAGAGTCTCTGTTTTTTCTCCTGTTTTATAGCTGTATTTATCTATCGTTTGAGTACGATCTCTATTATAATTAAGAATTAAATACTCGGTTCCATTGTTTAAAGAAGCGAGAGATTGAAGACCTTGGGTACGAAACTCGCCTCTGTAGATATCTTCAACAGTAATGTTTTTTTGTGCGGTAAGACTTTGACTTATAAATACAAAAGCCAATAAAATCATGCAATTTTTAATCATTCCTTAGTTTTAATTAAGTGTGACCTCAATTTTACTAAAAAAATACCAATAAAGCTACGCTTTAAAGAGATTCCTTGAATTGCTTATACATTCTAGCTTTAAATGTAAATCTCAAATTAAGTAAGAAAAAAATTGTTTTTTTACTTTACTTTACTTTACTTGTACTCATAATAACTAAAAACTTTTTTATTATGAGAAATTCAATTAAATCAATTATTCTTTGTAGCCTGTTTTTTGTTGGACTTACTAGCTTTGATAATGAGAACAAACAATTAGAGGATCAACAAACACCTTGTCAGGAACTTGCGTTTGGTCAAGCGGTGTTTTTATGGGGTACTGAACACCATTCGCTATTAGAGATGACTATTTTTTTTAATACTGTCTATATGTTCGAGCAAAATTGTATTGAGAATGGAGGAAATGAAAATGGTACTGAAACTCTACCTGTTGTTGTAATCAATGGTTAATTTAGGACATATTAAAATCTTTATAGCCTTTTTCTTTTTGTTACAAAATCAAAACTCATTTAAATTTGATAGTAACGAAAATTATATTGCCACATATTCAAAAGGTTTTCTTGTTGCTCCAGAGAAATTTGACAACATAATAATTGAGTACACATTGAAATTTAATGAAAGCTTATCAAAGTTTGAAATATCGGATAAGAAGAATTTAAAGTTGAAAGAGTCTGTCGTTCTGAATGGGAGTGGTATTTATTTTAATGAATCGAATGATGCAGTCCTTAACCATCTATCTGGTAATTCTATATTTTCTGATAAGTATCTTATTCAGAGAAATCATGAAAGTTTACGATGGAATATTACTTCGGAGACTAAAATTTTGAATGGATTTACTTGCTACAAAGCCTTCAGATATCCATTGGGATTAGACTTTAAAGAGAATAAAAATGAACCAGTTCTAACAGCTTGGTTTGCTCCTAAATTAAATTTCAAACATGGTCCTGCAGATGCTGTTGGTTTACCTGGATTGGTATTGGAATATACCCATAAAAATTATTTTTATAGATTGGAAACATTAGAAACGACCTCAATAGATAATAATGATGATTTTGTAAATGGACTTAAACCTAAAGGCGATTTTAAAAAGATAGCCTATTTAGATTACATGAAAAAAGTGATGAAATGGTATCGAGGAATGAAAAAAAAATATCGAAAATGATTTTTCTTCCTTTTCCGTTGGTTTCTTACCAGAAAGTTTATGGGGATGACTTTGATAGTTATCCCCATGTTTTTTCATTTTGAATCTGAAATTATTCAAAAAAATATTTTTAAGAATTAAAATTTTACAATATAGTTTAATGAAGATTCTTCCATACGAAAGTAGAATTACTAGTAATTTAGTTAAGTTGTTCAGTTTACTTCTCTATAGCTCTTTGTCTTTTGCTCAAGTCACTGAAAGTCGAATATCTGAAATTCAAGTATTCGATTCGATAACGAAAGAACCTTTAGAGAATGCTACTATAGTAATCTATTCTAAACCTAATGAGCAAGCCTATTTTTTTAATACTTCTCAAAACGGATCGTCAATTTTAAATATTGATCAACAAATATTAAAGATTTCTGTTTTCCTAATGGGTTATGAAAACTACTCAACAGTAGAAGCTAAAGATATCAATCAGGAGATATTAAAAATTTATCTTAAACCATCTGTTGATCAACTTGACACTGTTGTTTTGAATGGTATAAAAAATATAATCATTGCAAAAGATACCATCACTTACCGTACAGATTTTTACACAACTGGTCAAGAAAGAAAACTTAAAGACATTATTAAAAAATTACCAGGGCTAGAAGTAGATAGAAATGGTAATGTAACTTCAAACGGTAAGTCTGTAAAACGACTTCTAGTAGAAGGTAAAGCCTTTTTTACAGGAGATGAAAAGCTAGGTGTAAATAACATACCTGCTGACGCTGTTGATGAAGTGCAATTACTCGATAATTATAGTGAAGTTGCCATGCTCAAGCAGTTTGAAGATACAGACGAGCTGGTAATGAATATTAAACTTAAAGAAGATAAAAAGCGTTTTGTCTTTGGCGATGTTACCGCAGGTGTAGGATATAAAGAACGTTATAAAGTAAATCCTGCGCTATTTTATTACAGTCCAGAATATGCTGCAAACTTTATTGGAGATATAAATAATACAGGTGTTAAATCTTTTACCGCAAAAGATTACATAGATTTTAATGGTGGAATTCTTAATATCTCACCTACAGAGTATTTTAAACTCAACTCTGACCAGTTTGCACAATTTCTTAACAATCGTGACTTTACAAATTCCGTAGATCGTTTTGGTGCTGGTAGTTATAGAAAAAGTTGGGCTAAAACAGATCTAAGTGGTTATGTGATTTTTAATGATGCAAATATTTCCACTGCAAGTCAAACTACAAATGAATACCAAACAGATGCACCATTTACAGAAAATAGACAAAGTAATGGAGAGCAAGATGGCAGGTTCTTAATTGCCAAAGTAGATTTAAAAAATCAAGGAAGTAAAACTAAAGATTTAAGAATCAATTCACTTATCAAATTTAATAATGCTACAGATTTTGATCGCTTAGTTTCTCAAAGTACGGTTCAAAATACTTTTTTAGAAAGCGATTCTCAAATTCAAAGTTTCTCTAGTTCTACAAATTTATTATATACCTCAGAGATTAATAAAAAACATACTTATAGTATTCAAGCAAATGTAGATGTTCAAGATAATACTTCAAACTATTTATGGAATACGGATCGTTTAATTTTAAGCGGTCTCATCCCTTTAGAACAAGACGATCAAGTAGAGATCGTTCAAGATATAAATAACTCCAATTTTAATATAGGCAGTACACTTAAACATTATTATAAAATCTCCTCAAACACTCAATTACAGTCATCAATTACTGGTAATTACTTACCTAATTCATTAGAAACAACATCCTTTCAATTAAGAGATGATACTACTACAAATTCCTTTAGTGAGTCTGGTTTTGATGTAAATTTGAATTACAATGTTTTTAGAAGTATTGTAGGAACAGAGTTGCGAACTGAGCAAGGTAAATTTACTTTTAAACCTGGTTTGTTTTTTCAGTATTTTAATCAAGAAATAGAGCAAATGGAACAGGTAAATAGATCTCAATGGTTTTTTGCTCCTAAGTTGCGAGTTCAATATGACATCACAAATTCAGAGCGATTGTATTTTAACTTTAATAGAAATATTTCTGTGCCTAATAGTCAGCAACTAGTAGATCGATTGTTTCTATCTAGTTTCAACGCCGTTACTTCTGGTAATCCAAAATTAGATTATAGAATTTCAGAGCGCTATAGCTTGCGCTATAGTAAATTTGATTTATACAAAGGCTTATCTCTCAATGCAGGATTATCCTATAACAATCAGATACAGGGAATAAAATCTACTACAGTGTTGCAAGGAATTGATCAGATTAGAAATTACATCGACTTTGGTCTGGATGAGAAATCATTAAATGCTAATTTTTCTATTAATAAGACCATAGGGAACATTAAATATGGCTTCACTTCTTCACACGGATTCAGTAATTATTATCAAATTCTTAATGACGATATTAATGAGAATAAAACTCAAAATACAACAGTAGGACTTTCGTTAAAAACACTGTTTGATAAATTTCCTACATTATCACTATCTTATCAAAAGACTTTCAATAATTATGATACTTCTATAAATACATTAAACACTTTCCAAGATCGCTTTGCTGCAAATCTAGATTATGAATTCTTAAATGATTTTGTATTTGAATTTTCTTATAATTTAACTTTATATGAAAATGAAAGTATAGGAGTAGATAACCAATTTGATGACTCTTTTTTTAGCCTAAGTTATGATCCAGAAAACACGCCTTGGACTTATAAATTAACAGGTACTAATTTATTTGATAATCGATTTAGACAAGAAAATTCCTTTAATGATTTTTTAATTACAGATCGTCAGACATTTTTACAACCACGCATTATTATGTTTGAGCTGTCTTATAAGTTATAGACCTTATCTTTGTCGCTCAATTTTTACACCTATGCAACCTGTTACTGGATTCTCAAAACTTTCTAAATCGCAAAAGATAGATTGGCTTGTTTCAAATCATTTAAATGATGATGCGACAGCAAAGCAAACCTTAATGCAATACTGGAATGAAGATCAAAAGCTGCAAGATTTGCACGATGGATTTAGTGAGAATACGGTAACGAATTATTATTTTCCTTTTGGTCTGGCGCCTAATTTTTTGATCGATCAACAGCTGGTGACTATTCCTATGGCGATAGAGGAGAGCAGTGTCGTTGCTGCTGCCAGTAAAGCGGCTAAATTTTGGCTGGATCGTGGTGGTTTCAAAACACAAATTAAAGGCACTAAAAAAGTAGGGCAAGTACACTTGATGTATCATGGTTTGAGCAGTGAGATGGATGCTTTTTACGCTTTCGCGAAAGCGGAATTACTACAATCCCTAGAGCAAATAAATGCCTCGATGAAAAAACGTGGCGGCGGCATCCAAACTTTAGAACTGGTCAACAAAACCAAAAGTCTAGATGGATATTATCAATTGCATGCCACTTTTGAGACCAAGGATGCGATGGGTGCTAACTTCATCAACACCACGCTAGAACAACTTGCAACAACTTTAAGAGCAAAAGCTTCAGAATTCAAAGGCTTTTCTAGCGATGCTCCAGAAGTAATTATGAGTATTTTGAGTAATTATGTTCCAGAATGCGTGGTAAATGTTTCTGTTTCATGTAAAATCGATGAAATAGGAACCATCAATGGCGTTACTGGAGCAGAGTTTGCTAGAAAATTTGTTAGAGCAGTTGATATCGCAACAGTTGAGCCGTATCGTGCGGTCACGCACAATAAAGGAATCATGAATGGTATTGATGCCGTAGTTATTGCGACTGGAAATGACTTTAGAGCGGTAGAAGCTGGAGTACATGCCTATGCCTCTAGAGATGGAAAATACCGAAGTCTAACCAAAGCAAGAATTGAGAACGACACCTTCATCTTTGAGGCAGATTTCCCACTGGCTCTAGGAACTGTAGGTGGATTGACTTCTTTGCATCCACTGTCTAAGCTAGCTTTACAGATTCTTGATAATCCTAGTGCTGAAGATTTAATGAAAATTACTGCGGTTGCAGGATTGGCTCAAAATTTTGCTGCCTTACACTCATTGGTGACAACAGGAATACAGGCTGGACACATGAAAATGCATCTTGCCAATATGTTAGAACAGATAGGTGCAAACGATATCGAAAAAGAATCGCTACGCAAAGAATACACCGATAAAACACCTAGTTTTTCTAGCTTGAGAGAAAGTTTAAACTTACTGCGTAAGTAAAATAGATTGACATCCCAGAAAATTTGGTTGAAAATTTTTGAATCTCATGATAAAGCTTGTTCCAAATTTATCAGGGATCTGCTAGAATCTTTCTCATTGTAAGTTAAATTTAATGAGGAATAAGGTTTCGACACTTCGGTTTGCTTAGTGCATCGCTACCGCTCAAACTGGCATTTTCTTTTTTCGATATTCCTTGATCCATATTCGATATTCGATATTCAAATTCGAGTTCGAGTTCGAGTTCAAATTCTCTAAATCCAGTCTAACTTTTCTTTTGTGATTTCATGCTGCACATCTCCAGTATGTTTTATGAAAGCTGGTTCAAATAACATGATGTGAACCTCTTCTTTTGCAATAGGTTTGTGCTCAACGCCTCTTGGAACAATATACATATCACCTTCATTGAGAGTGACGATTTTGTCTCTTAACTCAATAATTAATTGGCCTTTGATCACATAGAAAAGCACGTCTTCATTTTTGTGATCGTGCCAAACAAATTCTCCTTGCATTTTTGCCAACTTTACGTGCTGACCGTTCAGTTCTCCTATAATTTTAGGAGTCCATTGTTCTGTAAATAGGGTGAGTTTTTGTTTTAGATTGATGGCTTTCATCATGTAGATTTTAATTTAAAAATAGGCATAAAAAAAACGAGGAGTTCACATTCCTCGTTTTAATTATTGTTGTTTGGTAGTTTTAGTTGTCATAAGAATGTTTGTATTCTTGGCCCGTAACAATCTTCAACATGTCTTTTTCTAGAGACTCTCTAGGTCTTTCTACATAACGTCCTATTTCTTCACCATTACGATAGAATATAAAAGTAGGAACTCTAACTATATCATATCCAGAAACTAAATTTACAGGCTGTTTTTTAGAACGATCAACTGTAATCATTGTCACATTATCTAGATCATAACCAGCAGCGTCTAAAATATTATAAAATTGTGGTGTTTCTCTTTTTGAATCACCACACCAAGTTCCCATATAGGCTCTAATTTCAACATCTTTAAGAGCTACTTTAAGACCTTCTATTGCGGCAGCATCTGGCTGATAAGAGTTATAACGACTTTCGAACCAAGAGCTGAAAGGAGCTTGCATAAAAGCATCTTTCTCTACATTTCCAGTTAGATTACCAGAAGCATCTTTTGCATATTTTGAACCTGCCTCGATAGTTCCAGCTGTATTTAACATCGATTTCTCTTTCATTTTAGCTTCTGTCACTTTAGAAGCGTCAGAAGTAGTTGCAGATGTACTTTTTGTAGCTGCTTTTTGCGATCCGCATGCAGTTAAAATTATTGCAGCGATTAATATAAGTGTCTTTTTCATAGTGCTAAATTAATGGTTTTTGAGTCATTTCAATAGGTTGTTGTATTCCTATTAACTTTAATATAGTAGGAGCGATATCTCCTAAAACTCCGTCTTGAACCTTTTTTAAATCTTTGTCAACTAGAATTATAGGTACTGGATTAGTAGTGTGTGCCGTGTTTACTGATCCATCTTTATTGAGCATGACCTCACAATTTCCGTGGTCTGCAATTACAATTACCGTATAACCTTTATCTGTTGCTGCTGTAATAACACCTTTAGCTGCTTGATCTACGGCTTCACAAGCTTTTACGCTTGCTTCCATGGAACCAGTATGTCCCACCATATCTGGATTTGCAAAATTAAGGCATATAAAATCTGCTGATTGCTTTTCTATCTCCGGAACAATTTTCTTCTCTACACAATCTATGGACATTTCTGGCTGCAAATCATAGGTAGCCACTTTTGGAGAGTTACACATCAATCTATTTTCTCCTTTGAAAGGTTCTTCCTGGCCACCATTAAAGAAAAAAGTTACGTGTGGATATTTTTCTGTTTCTGCGATGCGTATTTGTGTTTTTCCTGCTTTCGAAAGAACTTCACCTAACGTGTTTTTTAAATTATCTTTCTCAAAAACGACTTTTACGTTTTGGTAACTTTCATCGTATTTAGTCATTGTGACATAATACAAATCAAGCGCTTGTGTATTTTGTTCGTGATAATCTTGTTGAGATAACATTTGAGTTAATTCACGACCACGATCGGTGCGGTAATTAAAGAAAATTACCACGTCGCCTTCTTCCACTAGTCCTGCTGGTTCTGTACCGTTAAGAACCACGATTGGTTCAATAAACTCGTCAGTTATTCCAGCTGTATAATTATCTTTTATAGCCTTAACTGGATCGTGAGTAGGTGCGCCCATTCCATGGACTATTACATCATAAGCTTTCTTAACTCGTTCCCATCTTTGGTCACGATCCATCGCAAAGTAACGCCCAGTGATAGAAGCTATTTGTGTGTTGGTGCCGCTTACATAATTCATTAAATCTTCCACATGACCAGCACCAGAATTAGGGTCTACATCGCGGCCATCTGTAAATGCATGAACAAAAACCTCGTCCACTTCCATTTCTTGTGTTACATCTATCAATGCTTTTAAGTGATCGATATGCGCATGCACGCCACCATCAGACAGTAATCCTAAGAAATGTACTTTTTTGGATTCCGCTTTCGCGAAAGCGAGAGCATCCACCAGCACTTTCTCATCTTTAAGCGTATCTTCTTTTATTGCTTTATTGATTTTGGCAAGGTCTTGATAAACGATACGACCTGCGCCAAGATTCATGTGTCCTACCTCACTATTTCCCATTTGCCCTTCTGGAAGGCCAACATGTTCTCCATCGGTACGCAATGTCGCATGCGGATATTTGTCATATAAACTATCTATGAATGGCGTGTTTGCCTGTGCAATGGCACTAACTTTAGGGTCTTGCGTGATTCCCCAACCGTCGAGAATCATTAATATGGTTTTCTTGTTCAATGTATCAAAATTTGAACTCCTAAATTACGAAAAACGCGGCTTTTAGGTCTTAAATTAAGAAATTGATTACTGGAATAGTTACGAAAGCGATTGCGTGGGATTAGTTTATTACTATATTCTCTGTCAAACTTTTTTAACTGAAAACTGTCACTGAGACTGAGTACTCATAGAGATCGCCCTAGCAATCATCCAGCCGCCAGTCCAGGCGTTTTGAAAATTAAAACCGCCAGTTATCGCGTCTATGTTTAATACTTCGCCAGCGAGATATAGATTTTCTTGTTTTTTAGAAGAGAACGATTTGAAGTTGATTTCTTTCAAGTCTACGCCACCAGCGGTTACAAATTCTTCTTTAAAAGTGCTTTTTCCGTTGATGGCAAAAGTACTTGCTGTTAAAAGAGTTGCCAAATTATGAAGATCTACATTGGAACAGTCTGCCCAGTTTTTTTCTGTAAGTGAAATGCTCTCCACTAAGTATTTCCACAGTCGCTTAGGAAGATCAAACAACCATTCATTACCGACTTGTTTTTTACTGCTTTTCCTTCTTTCAAAAAGTGTTGCTAAACACTCTTCTAATGACAAATAATTCAACCAATTGATAATTAGATCAAATTTATATCCAGAATTATGAAGTTCTCGCGCGCCCCAAGCGCTCATTTTTAAAATGGCTGGTCCAGAAAATCCCCAATGTGTAATTAATAAAGGTCCTTGTGATTCTAGATTTAGTTGAGGTATTTCTACTCTCGCCTCGATGGCAATTCCTGCGAGTTCGGTAATCTGTTTATCGACTATATTAAAGGTAAAAAGCGATGGAACAGCATCTACAATCGTATGGTTTAAATTTTTCATCATTTGCCAGACTTTAGGGCTGCTTCCAGCTGTAACAACTAGGTTATCGCAGTTGAAGGAATCAGTTTTGGTCTCGAGTTGCCAATAGTCTGTTTTTTCTATAGTTGATACATTTTGGCTCGTTAGAATGTCTATGTGATGCTTTCGCGCAAGCGAGATAAAACAATCGATAATTGTTTGAGAAGAATTAGAAACAGGAAACATGCGACCATCTTCCTCTATTTTTAATTCTACACCGCGTTCTTCAAACCAACTGATTGTGTCGCCCGTCATAAAACTATGAAAAGGTCCAAGAAGTTCTTTCTCACCTCGCGGATAATTCAAGGACAACGGTTTAGGCTCAAACTGTGCATGAGTGACATTGCAGCGTCCACCGCCAGAAATGCGTACTTTTTGAAGGACATCTTTTCCGCGTTCTAGAATAGCAATTGAGTGATTCTCGGTTTGCTCTGCTAGATTGATGGCAGTAAAAAATCCAGCTGCGCCGCCGCCGATTATTATGGTGTTGTAATTATTCAAAAGTTGGTAAGAATGAAGTGTTCAATTGATAAGATTTGTGAGCAGCAACAAAGTTAGTTGAATCATCAAACAATTCTAGTACAAACTCTCGATCTACAAATGTTTTAACGTCGTCTAAAATATCATGGTAAGACGACCATGGATATGAAATAATGTCTTCTACAAAACCATCTTTTACTGGATTGCAATGAACATATAAAATCACGTTTTTCAAATAAGCCTCTGACTCAATGAGTTTTCTTTTAAATGGTTTTTTAAACAAACTGCCCGACCTGTTATAGGCTTTATTGTATGATTTTGCATAACCAATAAACAAATTTGCAAAAGCTCTAGATATTTTTGATTCCTCTATTTCTTCATTGGTCTTGATGACTAGATGAAAATGATTTTTCATTAAACAGAAAGCAATAATTTCACATACAGGTGTTAAGTGGTTTTCCATTTTATCAATAAAGAACGGATAATTGCGAGACTCTTTGAAGATATCGATCATACCATTTGCCTGATTGAAAATGTGGTAATATTTATCGTTTTCTATTTTATCGTACATCAGGAAAAGATAAAGAGATCTCGTAAATCAACCAAACATGCCAAGAGAAATACTTGGCATGTTGGTTTCGAAAGACTTCTAGGGTGAGAAAAAGCTAGTAAGATTTGACATGCCAACTATAGGTTTTGGCAATGTCTAAATCAAATCGAGATGCTGGTTTTTAGACCAGTATTTAATTTTATCGACAGCAACCAAACATGCCAAGAGAAATACTTGGCATGTTGGTTTCGAAAGACTTCTAGGGTGAGAAAATGCTAGTAAGATT